>DBXL01000227.1:15706-20593 GCA_002309275.1 Ruminococcaceae bacterium UBA1213
GTCGGGCTGTTCCGGAGGAGTTTCCTCGCTGTCGGAGAATACCTGTCCCATGATGTCCGCATTGTTCATTTGTTCATTTTCCCAGTTTTGTTCTTCCATGAGCTTTTCGGGAGCATTTTCGGCAGTTTCCGCCGTTTCGACAGGTGTTTCATTTTTGATTTTTTTCATTTTTTCTTTTTTAGGTTTCTTTTCTTTTTTCTCTTTCTGCACTTTTTCAAAGAAGCTGTTGATTTCCTGCTCAAAGTCACCTTCGCTCAGGTCATCAAACAGGAGAATGCCTGTATCTTCACGTTTTTTGGGAGATTTATAAAGAATGAGGTAAAGGGCAAGAATGATGATACCGCCGGCTGTAACAGCGATACCGGCAAAAAGACCGGGAGTTGTATAAGTGAATACAATGGTAGAATCCGTGTTGGCAGGAACGGCAACAGCCATGAATCCGACATTTACTTTTTCAATGTCAGCGGGCTTTCCGTTGACGGTTGCGGACCAGCCGTTTTCATAGGGAATACTGAAAAATACAAGTTCTCTTGAATCGCCTGTTTTAATTTTTGCGGTAAACTTGTTGTTTTCAAATTTGATGGAACGGCAGGTAAGTTTTTTTCTGTCGTTGCAGGCATTGAAATATTCTACCTGAGTATATTTGTGTTCGGAGAGTTTGTCATCATGTGCGAGAATATCGGCATATTTCTGAGCCTGTTCCTTGGTGAGAACCATTGATTCAAGCATGAGAATACTTCTGTTTTTCTCTGTGCAGTCATTGTATTCATCGGTTGTGACATAGGTATCGTATGTGAAGCCGTAGGGAATGTAATATTCGTTTTCGTAGATTTTATAATTTTTTTTGGTTTTGAGGAACTTCCAGCCGGGCATTTTGGTTGTACTGCCGTTGTTGGCAAAGCTTGACACATCGGAGTGATTGTCAAAGAGATATTTGCAGGAAAGAAAACTTCTGATAGCATATACTTCTGTATCGGGGCGTGAACCGACACTTCTCTCCACGCCGATGGATTTGTAGTAATCCATGATAGAGCCGGGGACAATACTCTGGAAAGCCTGGATAGTAGGAATCTGCCAGTACATACCCATGTTATCCATTTCTTCATAGAAGTCGGAACGGACACTCTGAATATCCTTGAATTCCTTGAAAGCTCCCTTGTTTCCGATAGCGTAAGTGGAGATATACTTATATTTGTAGCTGGAGTTGACAACGCCTACGCCTACAAGTACATTTCCATAAACAATAATGAGAACGGAGAGCATGAAAGCGACCATTCTTGGAAAAGCTTTGGGAGCTTTTCGGAAATTGAGTGCAAATGTGAGGGCGATAAGACCGATAAAGGCAATGCCTACCCATATCCAGAAGCGGTCGGGATATTTTTCAATTCCGTAGGTAGTGGAGGAAACGCCCTTGGTATCAGTGGAGGTAGTGGGCATAAGTCCTATCAGGCAGGTTACCAGCATAGTGATGACAAAGGTGATTTTAAGACCTGAAGAATAGTCTGTTTCCGCACTGTCCAGACAGATGACAGTAGCAAGAGAGAGCATGAGAGTAAGCATATAGAACCAGCGTGCATAGTATGCGGCATTGAGGAGCTGGAAAAAGCTGTTGAATATCGGAATGAAAGCCATCATAAAAAGTACGGGTATCAGGACACGCAGCCATTTGTGAGTTTTGAGCTTGTAGAAAGAGAATACGCCGACCATGCTGAACAGAGGCAGCCAGCCTGCAACAGAAGCCCATTTTGCATTGGAATCGGGGGTAAAGTTGGCATAAGCAGGCATATCGGGCGGGAAGAAGAATGACTGTATAATATGTATATATCTTTGTTCACTGGTATATACGACAGCTCCCCAGCCGTTGGGGAAATTATTCAGTCTTGAATTCTGTATGACGGCAAGAATGGACGGTACAAGAATGATGCCTGCACACAGAAATCCTGCAATGACTTCAAGTGCAAAGCGGAAGAATTCTTTGAAGGACATTTTAAAGCTGCCCGTTCTCATTCTGACAAGCCAGTAAATGAATACAAATACAGCCTGACCTGCAAAGAAATAGTAATTGATGAAAGCGGAAGCGAATACGGCAAAGGCTAAATGACCTTTTCTTTTTTCATATATAAAGTTATCGACAGCCGCCAGCATGAATGGAAAAGTAATCATTGCTTCATGGAAGTGGTTGAAGAATATATTATATATTCCGAAGCCCGAAAAGGCATAGAGCAAAGCACCGATAACCGCATAAAACTGATTTTTGACATATCTTCTGAGAAAGGTATAAGCAGCCAGAGATGCCAGGGCAAACTTGAGAATAAGCAGGGGTGCTATCATATAGGGCACAAAACTGCTCGGAAAAGGCAGAGTAAGCCAGAAAAACGGACTGCCAATCATATAGAAGCTGTAAGAGCCTATGATATTAGCTCCCAAATCGGTAGTATAGCTCCAGCCGATATTACCGTTTCTCACGGAATCATGTATCATCTGATAAAAAGGTATCTGCTGTACATTGAAATCACCGTAGAAAAAGAAATATCCCTTGTTCCATAATATCCAGGGCAGAAATATGAGAGTTGCCAGAGCAAGTCCCCATAAGAATGTCCTGAGATAGTAGTTTTTGCGAACACCAAGACGTGTTCCGTTTTTAGACATTGTTGTTTCCTCCCAATCATTTAAACTTTCTCTATTGTAACACATCATTTCCAAAAAATCTATATCACTGATACAATTTCCTTTTTTTATGTCAAAATAACTATATTATCTATGAAATTGAAGGTAAAAATGGGTATGACGACATTTTTTTTAAAATGATTTGATAATTGAGAAAATTTGAGATATAATACGATAGAGAAAAAATCTTTTCTGAAAAGGAGGAGTCAGAGTATGCCTGAAAATAATGAAGAAAAAGAAAAAGTATTTTTTCATAATCCGTTTGTTCCGCAGGAGGAAGGGCTGTTTGATGGTGCATACCATAGAGTACCTCCGCCCAAAAAAAGTATTTATGCTCCGCCGAAAAAAAATTCCCTTTCCCAAAAACATATCATTTTCAATGTGATAAGCATCGTATTGAGTGTGATACTGATATTGTCAGGCTCTTTCTGTATTGTAGCCTATTCGTATTTCAACCGAATCAACTATGAAGAAATAGATGATGACAATACAAACATATTATATCATAACAGCGGAACGGTAAGTGACGGCAAAGTCAATGCCTATAACGGGGAACTGCTTGATGATCCGATGATACTGAATATCATGCTTTTCGGAGCGGATACAAGAAAAGGTCAGGTAAGCGGGCAGTCTGATACAATGATACTTTTTTCAATAGATACAAGGCATAAAAAATTAAAAATGCTGTCGCTGATGCGTGACACCTATGTTGAGATACCGGGCGGCTATGAGAATAATAAAATCAATGCCTCATTTTTCTATGGAGGTGCAAGCCTTGCGGTGCAGAGTGTCCAGCGTAACTACGGCATCAAGATAGACCGTTATGCAGTGGTTGATTTCAAGAGCTTCAGAAATATCATAGACACGCTCGGCGGAATAGATATAGAACTCCGTGAAGAAGAAATAGATTATATCAACTGGCAGTGCTGGGTAAACGGTCAGGTGGATACCCGTGATGAAATGGATATAAACCAGTTTATTTTCTATGATAACGGGGAGGGGGAGATGGTGGCAAACGTTCACCTTAACGGCAGACAGGCTCTCTGGCACGCAAGAAATCGTGGACAGGAGGGCATTTGCAGTGGTGACGACTATACAAGAACCCTTCGTCAGAGAAAAGTCATGTCTATCCTCATAGACAGGCTGAAAAGCTCTGATTTTGCAACGATCATGTCCGTGATATATGACATAGGACCTATGATAACGACGAATCTGAAAACTTCCGAAATCACCAAGCTTGCTTCCAATATCACCACATATTTAAAATATGATATAGTATCGGCATCGGCACCGGAGTTTTCTAATTTCGGGATAGACTTCTATTATGACAATCTGTGGATAAACGGCTATGGACTTGAGTGTATAGTAATATATGACTGGAACTCTTTCAGAAAAAAAGTGGCAGATTTTGTATTTGAAGATGTGGGACTGTAAAAAGATTTGAAATTTTGATAAAAACGGTGTATAATACCATTTGGAATAAAAACAAAAAAAGGAGTGCATTTTGAAATGACAAAAATTGATATTTTCTCAGGTTTTCTGGGTGCAGGCAAGACTACGCTTATTAAAAAGCTCATCAAAGAGGGCTATCAGAATGAGAAGCTTGTCCTGATTGAAAATGAGTTCGGAGAGATAGGCATAGACGGAGGCTTTCTGAAAGAGGCAGGAATACAGATAAATGAAATGAATTCAGGCTGTATCTGCTGTTCGCTTGTGGGGGACTTCAGACAGGCTCTGACAAAGGTATTGGAAGAATATCACCCTGACAGAATCATTATAGAGCCGTCAGGCGTAGGAAAACTTTCGGATGTTATCAATGCGGTAAAGACAGTTGCGAGTGATGAAGTTGTGCTGAACAGCTTTGTAACAGTGGCAGACGCTACAAAGTGCAAGATTTACATGAAGAACTTCGGAGAGTTCTATAATAATCAGATAGAGAGTGCAAGCACGATTATTTTGAGCAGAACACAGAATATGACAGATGAAAAGCTTGCAAAGGCTTTGGAGCTTCTCCGTGAGCATAATGAAAAGGCAGCAATCGTAACGACTGCATGGGACGACATCACAGGCGAACAGATACTTTCCGCAACAGAGGGAAAAGCCCTTCTGACAGTTGATGATGTACACGATGAAGAGGAATGTGATGATCCTGAGTGTGAGTGTCACCACCATCACCACCATGATGAAGATGAAGAACACGAGCATTGTCATCATCACCAT
>DBXL01000227.1:20653-21039 GCA_002309275.1 Ruminococcaceae bacterium UBA1213
CACCATGATGAAGAAGAGCATGAACAACATCATCACCACCATCATCATCACCATGCAGATGAAGTTTTCACAAGCTGGGGTAAGGAAACGGCAAGAAAATATACAAAAGAGGAAATTGCGGATATTCTCAATGCCCTTTCCGACAGTGAGAAATATGGCATGGTACTTCGTGCAAAGGGAATCGTGCCTGCTGTTGACGGCACATGGATACATTATGACTTTGTACCGGAAGAAAGTGATGTCCGCACAGGCTCGGCAGACTATACAGGAAGAATATGTGTAATCGGCTCAAAGCTGAATGAAAGCGAGCTTGAAAAGCTCTTTAAATTGGCATAAGGGGCTTTTAACAGTTAAAACGATTTTATAAACTATAAATGAGCAAATTT
>DBXL01000119.1:0-6200 GCA_002309275.1 Ruminococcaceae bacterium UBA1213
GACTTTTCCGAGGATACTTACAGAACCCTTATGGCAGCGGATTCCGCTGTCATGGTAATCGACGCTTCAAAGGGTGTTGAGGCTCAGACAAGAAAGCTTTTTAAAGTGTGCTTACTGAGAGATATTCCGATATTCACTTTCATAAACAAAATGGACAGAGAGGCAAAAAGCCCTTATGAACTCATGGACGATATAGAGGAAGTTCTGGGAATACATACTTGCCCAATGAATTGGCCTATCGGCTGTGGAAAGGAATTCAAGGGAGTTTATGACTTTGCAAGCAAGGAGATTCTTGCATTCACGGCAAATAATGGTCAAAAGGAAGTGGAAATGCAGGAACTCAGGGCAGATGATCCCGAACTTGATGATAAAATCGGTGACACTCTTGCACAGACTTTAAGAGATGATATAGAGCTTTTGGAGGGTGCGGGAGATGAACTTGACTTAGACGCTGTACGCCACGGCAAATTAACGCCTGTATTTTTCGGTTCGGCTCTGACAAATTTCGGTGTAGAGCCGTTTTTGGCGGATTTTCTTAAAATGACGACTCCGCCTCTGCCCCGTCATACAGTGGAGGGGGAAGTTGATCCGTTTGATGACACTTTCTCTGCATTTGTGTTTAAAATTCAGGCAAACATGAATAAAGCTCACCGTGACAGAATTGCATTCATGCGAATCTGTTCTGGCAGGTATGACAAGACGATGGAAGTGTATCACGTTCAGGGCGATAAAAAAATGCGTCTTTCACAGCCACAGCAACTCATGGCACAGGATAGGGAAGTGATTGATGAAGCCTATGCAGGCGATATTATAGGCGTATTTGATCCGGGCATTTTCTCCATTGGTGATACGGTATGCTCACCGTCAAAGAAAGTAAAATTTGAGGGCATACCCACGTTTGCACCTGAACATTTTTCAAGGGTGCGTATCAAGGATACCATGAAAAGAAAGCAGTTTGTCAAAGGTATGTCACAGATAGCACAAGAGGGTGCTATACAGATGTTTCAGAACTTAGGCGGGGGCATGGAAGAAATTATAGTGGGCGTTGTTGGTGTATTGCAGTTTGAAGTGCTTGAATACAGAATGAAGAATGAATATAATGTGGATATTATCATGGAAAGTATGCCTTACGAGCTGATAAGATGGATAGATAATGAAGATATTGACCCAAAGAAACTGAATCTGACATCAGACACCAAACGCATACAGGACCTGAAAGGAAAACATCTTTTACTGTTTTCAAGTGAGTGGAATATCAGCTGGGCTTTGGAACATAACGAAGGATTGATTCTTACGGATTTCAGCAGGAACTAAAAGGGAGTTTTTTCAATGAAGAAAAGAAAAGGACTGAGAGTGCTTTTAGTCACGCTGGGCATATTGGGCATACTGTCGCTTATGACGGCAGGAAACGGTTATATCTATAATTTTGTAACGGGTTTTATCGTAACGCCTATGCAGCACGTATTGACAGGTGCGGTGGAAGAAACAGGGAATGCCCTGACACCTCAAAAAAGCCGTTCTGAGCTTGAAAAGGAAAACAGCAGGCTCACAGAAGAAAATACACGTTTGAATGACCTGCTTGCGGATTACTATGATATAAAAGAGAAGTATGAGGAACTGGCAGTTTTTCTGGATATAAAGGAGGAGCATAAGAATTATGACTTGTGTTCTGCCAATGTCATTATGAAAGACGTAAACGACAGCTTTTATGGATTCACGCTTGACAGGGGCATATATGACGGTGTGTCACTGAATGACGCTGTTATCACGGAAAAGGGGCTTGTGGGATATGTAAGCAAAGTAAATTTCAATTCCTGCAAGGTGACTACTATACTTTCACCTGATATAAAAATATCCTGCAAAGACGGGAAAAGCTCGGATAAAGGCATACTCACAGGCAGTATCAGTATATGTGATAAAGGGCTGACGTGCCTGAAGAACATTCAAAGGGAAAATGATATTATAAAAGGAGATATAGTTGTCACGTCTGACAGCAGTGAATATCCGTCAAAGGTGAAGATAGGCAAAATAAAATATACTTGTGATGATGAATTCACAGGTATGCCTATGGCAGTCGTAGAGCCGTTTGAAGATGTAAAAACGGTTTCGTCTGTGGTGATACTGAGGCAGACGGCAAATTGAAAATGGATATTTCTATGAAAAGAAATTTAGTAAAATGTATTATGTATTTTCTTGAAGCGGTGTTTGCGTTTGCATTGCAGGCAACGCCGTATTTAATGCCTGAGCTGTTCGGGGAAAAAGCGGTATTGCTTTTGCCTCTGGCACTTTCGGTGGCATTCTTTGAAGAGGAAAGTATAGCTGTTATCATGGGTGCATTTTGTGGAGTGCTGGCGGATTTTGCCTTTGACGGCAGTATCGGACTTTTTGCGGTATCTCTGACGATTTTATGCTATGTGATTTCCCTTTTATCACGCAGGTATATTAAAATCAGTTTTCTTTCGGCAGTTTTGGCAGGGTGTTTTTTGACCGTTCTGATAATGCTCATACACTTTGTATTATATTTTGCATTTTCGGGGTATAATTATATCATGCAGTTCTTTTTTATGCACTATATCACAAGAATATTATATACATTGGCATTTGTGCCTTTCTTTCTGATTATCAGCAGAAAGTTATCGGGAAATAAATAATTGCTGACTGCTCATTGATAAAAGGGGGAGATTTTTGTGAAAAGAAAAAGACGTTCCTCTCTTAAAGCAAGATATATTTTTATAGGTGTACTCACAGCGTTTGCAGTAGCGGTGCTGATTGGCAGGCTTGTGGAATGGCAGATATTTCGTTCTGATTATTATGACGAGATAGCAGCGGCTTCTGCAAGCTACACCGTGGAAACTGATGGCATAAGAGGGGAAATATTTGATAAAAACGGAGTACCGCTTGCAGTGAATGAAACAGGATATAAAATAGTTGTCAATAAGCTTTTCATGCCTGAAAACAGGCTGAATGATGCGATTCTGAGGGCAGTGGAGGCAGTGGAAAGCACAGGGGGAAAATGGAAAGACAGTTTTCCTGTTATTATTGATAAAAACGGTGATTATGCCTTTGACAGCGAAAAATCAGAGAGTGTTGCCCGCCTGAAAAGCAAGGATAAATTGAATATGAATCCGTATTCGACGGCATATGACTGTATGGCGATACTGGCAGAGAAATATGACTGCAAGGGCTATGACAAGAAGCAGACAAGAAATATTGCAAGTGTAAGATATAATATGGAAGAGCGGGGATACAGCTATACAAAGCCGTATGTATTTGCAGACGGCATATCTGAGAGTCAGATGCTTGAGGTATCGGAAAAGCTGAATGATATAAAGGGAATATCCGTTGAAAGCTATGCAGTGAGGACATACAAGAACGGTACATCTGCACCGCATATAGTGGGAGTAACGGGGCTTATATCGGCAGATGAATATGATGAACTGAAAGACAAGGGCTACGGCTATACGGATATTATCGGCAAAAACGGCGTGGAACAGGCTTTTGAAGAATACCTGAGAGGAACAGGGGGAAGCCGTACATTTGAGATGGATTCCAAAGGGAATGTATCTCTTTTGAAGTCAAAGACGGCTGTGCCGGGAAACAGCGTGTATTTAACGATAGATACACGCCTTCAGGGAATTGCACAGAAAGCATTGACAGATGCCATACAGTATGCAAATGATTATTCAAGATGGATGGGAAATGAATACATGGGCGGTGACTGTAAGGGAGCGGCACTTGTCATGCTGAATGTAAAGGATTTTTCAGTGATATGTGCGGCAAGCTGTCCGACATATGACCTGAATGAATATTATTCGGATTATGAAAAATTGGCAAATGATACAGCGTCGCCGATGTTTGACAGGGCTTTTCAGGGAGCATTGGCTCCCGGCTCTACATTCAAACCGCTTGTTGCGTCAGCGGCTCTGCAGGAGAAAAAAATCACAACCGATACATATATCGACTGTGAGGGAGTTTACACGGAAAACGGTTTAAAACTGTGGTGCATGGGGTATCACGGCTGGGCGAATATGTATTATGCGATACAGGATTCCTGCAATGTATTCTTTGCGGAAACAGGCAGACTTCTGGGAATAGAAAATTTACGCAAATATGCCCAGAGGTGTGGACTGGGTGTAAAAACGGGTGTAGAAATAGGGGAGAGTGCAGGAACGCTTGCAGGACCTGAGTACAGTGAAAGAATGGGTACGCAATGGAATGACAGTTCGGTATCACCGGCGGCAATCGGTCAGAGTGATAACCAGTTTACACCGTTACAGCTTGCCACATATGCGGCAACGATTGCCAATAACGGTGTGAGATTAAAAACACACGTTGTTGATAAAGTGGTGACATATGACGGCAGAAAAATCGTCTATCAGAGTGAGCCGGAAAAAGCAGATGAAATGGGCGTAAGCATGGAAAATCTGAAGGAAGTGCAGAAAGCCATGAACATGGCGGCGAATGCTTACGGGATAATCAACACGTTTGATATACAGGTTGCGGCAAAGACGGGTACAGCGGAAAATAACGGTTCAGACCATTCTAATTTTATTTGTTATGCTCCGTTTGACGAACCAGAAATAGCGATAGCCGTGATGATAGAGCATGGAGCGGCATCTTATACCGCCATGAGTACGGCTTATACCATGCTTGACGCATACTTTCACTCGGAGAGTGAAGAATAGAGAGTGGAGAGTGGAGAGTTGAGAGTGGAGCAAAATACAGAAGCTCCACTCTTCACTCTCAACCCTCCACTCTTTTTATTGTGCATTTTTTATATTTTTTGGTTGATTATTCCGAAAAAAAAGTTTATAATAGTTTATATGGATTTTTTAAATTGAGGAGATGGTAAAAACTTATGAGTTCTGATCCTTATGACAAACAAATTTTAAAATACTGTTCATGGGGACAGAATGACTGTCCCTGAACAAGAGGGGCTGATTTTATATGATAAATTATTATAAGACGATAAATGGAAGAATAGAGGAGATAAAGGAATATGAGCAGGGCTGCTGGGTAAACTGCGTTGCACCGGAAGATGAGGAAGTACAGTATCTTTTGGATTTCTGCAAGATACCGCCCGAACTGCTCCGTTCTGCACTTGATGACGAGGAATCGTCACATATCGACAGTGAAGACGGCACTACTCTTATTATCATAGATGTGCCTGTTGTAGAGAGGATTGCAAGAAGAATTACTTATTCAACCATGCCTATCGGTATCATGATAACGGATAAGAATGTTATCACGGTTTCAATAAAAGACAATACGATTTTAAGTGAGTTTTCAGAGGGTGTTGTGAGGAATGTACGCACAGACTATAAAACACATTTTGTATTGCATATCATGCTGAAAATGGCTACAAAGTATTTACAGTATCTGAAACAGATAGATAAAATAAGCAGCCGTATTGAAAGAGAACTCAGGCGTTCCGCAAAGAATAAAGAACTTCATCAGCTTTTGGATATAGAAAAATCCCTTGTATATTTTTCGTCGTCGCTCAAATCAGACGAGCTGACACTTGAAAAAATCATGCGTGGAAAGTATCTGAAATTGTATGAGGAAGACCAGGACTTACTTGAAGATGTGCTGATAGAGATAAAGCAGGCAGTCGATATGGCAGCGATACATTTGAATATTCTTACTAATACAATGGACGTATTTGCGTCTATCATCTCCAATAATCTGAATGTGATAATGAAGATACAGGCATCTCTGACACTTTTGGTATCAGTGCCCACAGTAATATCGGGATTTTATGGAATGAATATCGTAGGCGGCTTGCCGTTTGACAAGTTGTGGTGGTTTCCTGTTGCATTTTCGGGAGTGCTTATGCTTGTTATGTATATCATTCTTAAAAAGAAAGATATGTTTTGATGAAAACAGCCTTTCCGTAAGGGAAAGGCTTGATTTTACGGAGGTTTTTTTATGAATGAAGAAAAGCTGTTTCATATAGGAATCACACGCTCACAGGGAGCGGAATATGCCATTTTACCGGGGGATCCCGCAAGAGTGGAGAAAATCGCAAAGTACCTTGACAATGGGGAATTTCTTGCACAGAACAGGGAATTCACCTCCTATGCGGGGGAACTTTGCGGAAAACGTGTGATAGTGATGTCAACAGGCATAGGCGGAGCGTCAGCGGCTATTGCATTGGAGGAACTTGTTATGGCAGGCTTAAAGACTGCCGTAAGAGTGGG
>DBXL01000119.1:6236-14907 GCA_002309275.1 Ruminococcaceae bacterium UBA1213
AATGCGGCTGTCAGAATGGAGGGAACTTCTAAAGAGTATATGCCGATAGAATTTCCGGCGGTGTCGGATTTCAAAGTGACAAGTGCATTGGTGAAGTCAGCGGAAATGTTTGGTTACAGGTATCATGTCGGAACGGTGCAGAGCAAGGACTCTTTTTATGGACAGCATTCACCGGAAAGTATGCCTGTATCGTATGAATTGGAGAATAAATGGAATGCATGGAAAAAAGCAGGGGTGCTTTCGTCGGAAATGGAAACGGCTGCATTATTCACAGCAGGTGCTGTAAGAGGTGTAAAAATGGGGTGTGTATTGCACTCTTTGTGGAATCAGGAGAGAAAGAAGCTCGGCTATAAAGATAAAGATGATTTTGACACGGATATGGCAGTGAAAACGGCTGTCAATGCGTTGAAGATAATAATAAATGGTGATATGAATGGATAATAAAGTGATAGGGGTAGTGGGTGCTACGGCATCGGGAAAAACCTCACTTGCAATAAAGATTGCACAGAAGTATGACGGAGAGATTATTTCGGCAGACTCTATGCAGATATATAAAGGAATGAATATAGCGACGGCAAAGCCCGATAAAGAGGAGATGTGCGGAATACCGCATCATATCATGGATTTTCTTGTGCCTGAGGAAACCTTTTCTGTATCACAGTATGTAGAAATGGCAAAAAGTAAGACAGAGGATATTTTGTCAAGAGGGAAAATTCCGATAGTATGCGGAGGGACAGGGTTATATGTACGTTCCCTGGTGGAGAATATACAGTTTTCACCTGAACAGGCAGATGAAAATTTAAGAAATGAACTGAATGAGAGATATGAAAAAGAGGGCGGAGAGGTGCTTTTAAAAGAGCTTGCGGAGTTTGATGAGGATATTGCAAAGACTCTGCACCCGTCAAATAATAAGCGAATCATAAGGGCGATTGAGATATATCAAACAACAGGTATTACTATGTCGGAGCATATCAGAAAATCAAAAAGTATTCCGTCACCGTATGAATGGACAGTGCTGGGAATCGCATACAGGGACAGGCAGAAGTTATATGACAGGATAAATGCACGAGTGGATAGAATGCTTTCCATGGGACTTTTGGAGGAAACAAGGGAGTTTTATCAAAAACATATCGGAAAAACGGCAGTCGGTGCAATAGGCTATAAAGAGTTGAAGCCGTATCTTGACGGGGAAATGACTTTGGAGCAGGCTGTGGAAAATTTAAAGCAGGTCACAAGGAATTATGCAAAAAGGCAGATGACATGGTTTAAAAAAGATGAATATATCAAATGGATATATGCAGATGAATGCAGAGATGTTTTTGAGGAAGCGGAAAAAATTTTAGCATTGAGGTTTACAAAGTGATAATACAGTGATAAAATTAATTTCAAGGGGAGAGTGAGGGAAATAATGAAAAAAAGTCTTGACAAGCAGATTGTCAGAAGGGTAATAGCAGCATTTGTGACAGTGCTTATTATTGTGTATCTGGGATATGTATTCGGCAGGGCAGGCTTTACGCAGGTAAAGACGATAAGTGCAATGCAGACAACCGTATATGATTCAATAGATGTCAATGCCTATATTGTGAGAAGTGAAAAGTATATTGAATACAAGGGGAACGGTGTGATTTCATACACTGTTTCGGACGGTGACAAGGTGTCGAAAAATGAAAATATTGCAGATATTTTTGAAAGTGCGAATACCTCCAGTAAAAAACAGGAGCTTGATGAACTTGAAAAGAAATTGGCATCACTGGAACAGCTTGAAAAAAATATAGGCACGTTTACGCAAACACCTGATGAAATAGATAAGTCTGTCAGTGAATTTCTCAGCCGAGCCAATATCAGTGTATCAGAGGGGAATCTGAAAGCAGCTGATAAAAATATCCTTGATGTGCTGTATTGTATCAATGAAAGACAGCTTATTACAGAAAAATCTGTAAGCTATCAGGAAAAAATAGATGAAATCAAGGCAAGAATAGAGGAAATAAAGAAATCCGACAATGCTGTGCAGAAAAATAACGGAATCAATGCATCGGTATCAGGGTATTTTTCCAGTCATACGGACGGATATGAACAGGCATTTGACGTATCCAAATTAAAGGAGCTGACTCCCGGAGCGTTGGGTGAAGACAAAATACAAAAAAAAGATGTTTCCCAAAATGTCATAGGAAAAATCATTGATAAAGTGTATTGGTATATTATATTTGAAGTCAGCAGTGAGGATACACTCAAAATCAAGAATGCGGCATATCTGAAAGTGAATATTCCGGTTGTATCAAATGATAATATACTGCTGGAAACGGAGTGTATTAATCAGCCGGATAAATCGGGGAATTCCCTTGTTGTGATGAAGGGAACATATATGAATGAGCAGATGTCCAATATCAGAAATGAAGATGTTTCTATTATGCTTGATGATTTCACGGGAATATATGTGCCGAAAACAGCCGTACATGAAAAAGTGCTGAAATACACAAGCACCGATGATGAGGGAAATGAAAAGACTGTTGAAAAAAGTACATCAGGCGTTTATGTAAGAATAGGAAATGAAATATCCTTCAGGCAGATAGAGCCGATTTATTCGGGAGATGACTATGTTATCAGTAATGTATCCATCAAAGAGGAGAATACGGCAGATGATACGGAAGTGCTGAGGATATATGACCAGATAGTGACGGAAGGAGCCAATCTTTATGACGGAAAAATTATCCAGAGAAGTTCTTGAGAATGTAAGGGCGAATTATCTTGAGATAACGGAGAAGATTGCAAGGGCGGCGGAGAAGTCGGGAAGAACTCCCGAAGAAATTACCTTTCTTGCGGCAACAAAGACAGTCGAGCCTGCTGTTATCAATTATGCGGTTTCGCTCGGACTGAAGCATATAGGTGAAAACAAAGTACAGGAGCTTTTGTCAAAATATGAGGAATATGACCTTCAGAACTGTGACCTGCAGTTTATAGGGCATTTGCAGACAAATAAAGTAAGACAAATAATAGATAAAGTATCCATGATACAGTCTGTTGACAGTGAGAAGCTTGCAGCGGAAATTGCCAAGCAGAGTGTCAAAAACGGAATTGTTTCCAATGTGCTGATAGAGGTGAACATCGGCAGAGAGGAAAATAAATCAGGCGTGCTTGCGGAGGAGCTTGGAGAGCTTATCGGCAGGGTATCGGAAATGCCCAATATCAGAATAAGGGGATTGATGACAATACCGCCTGTATGTAAAGAAAAAATGGAAGTCTGCAAATTTTTTGATAAAATGTATCAATTATTTATTGACTTTTCGAGTGAAAAATCGGATAATGTATGTATGGACTATCTTTCAATGGGTATGTCTGATGATTACGAGGAAGCTGTGCTTTCAGGAGCCAATATGGTGAGGATAGGTTCCCGCCTGTTTGGACAGAGAATTTACAGGTGACTTTGTTAAATAAAATGATTTTGGAGGAAGAAAAGTTATGGGTTGGATGATGGAAAAATTCGGCAGTATGATGAAAGCTGAAGAAGAAGATATGTCTGATGACTACGAAGATCACTACATTGACGGCAGTGATGAGGAAGAAGGAGAAGCGGAAGCTCCGGCTGAAAATAATAATGACGATCAGCAGAAGGGAAGTGAGGAAGTGGCTGAAAATACAGAAGCAAATGCACCGGAGGCACAGGAGGAGGACAAAAAAGTTCATTTTGTTCTTTTCAAGCCGGAAACATTTGATAAGGATATTACAACAATGGCAGACAGGTTCATTGAAAAGGATACTCTTATTCTGAACATGGAGCAGACTAATAAAGATGTTGCCAAGAGAATCATAGACTTTTTGGGCGGTGTTGCATACGCACACAGCGGAAAAATAAGCAGAGTTGCCGAAGATACTTATATCGTTATGCCGAGTCATATCGACATCACAGGTGACGACCTTATGGACGAAGTTGAAAGCGATAACGTATATTTTTGATGTTTCATAAATATGCTGTGCGGAAAGGACGGTTCATATGCTGACATTGAGTGAAATAGAGAATATCCGTTTCAGGGAGGTATCACGGTTTTCCTTTATCAAGGGATATGCTTGTGATGACGTTGACAATTTTGTTGACGAAGTGACGGAAACTGTAAAAAGTCTTGAAAATAAGATAGCCGAGCTTGAAGAACAGATAAAGGTGCATGAGGAAAAAGCCGACAGCGTGCAGAATGCTATCATAACAGCGGAGATAGCAGCTAAAAAGCTGATGAAAGAGGCATCTTCCAAGGCAGAAAAAATTATGAGTGAAGCTGTCGAAAAATCGAAGAAAATAGAAGAGGAGTCAGAAAAGACTGCTCAGAACAATTTCTATGAAGCAGGTGAAAAGGCAAGAATTATTCTTGACAATGCCCTTTCGGGTTCGGCACAGTGTGTTGAAGAAAACAACAGGATAATAGAAGACCAGAAAGTTTATATATCGGTTTTGCAGGACGAGTCATCAAAATTCAAGGCAAATTTGCTTGAGATGTATAAAAAGCAGATTGAATTTGTTGAAAAGCTGCCATGTGACGAGGAGTGTAAAAAATATCAGGCGGGCATGAATGAAAGCTATCCCACAGAAAAGCCTCTGACGGCAGATACGGTTGTTGAAAAGCTCAGGGAGAATGCCGAAAAGGCTGAAATACATAAAAAAGAGGGCAGACAGATAACCGTTGAAACCAGTGACGGCAAAAGGGAAATTGCAGAAGATGAAGTAGTATTCAATTCTTCGGGCGTAGCGAATAAATTTGACGGTCTCAAAATCAACTTTGTAAATGAAAAAGGCTGAAAACATGGGGAAACTGAATGCAGGTTTCCCCGTTATTATTTGAGGAGGGAGCAGTTTGGCAGTTACTTTAACGATCATTCTGATATGTTCGGCAGTCCTTGCAGGCATTGACCAGATTATCAAATATTTTATTCTGAATGGTCTTGCACCTGCGGGAAGCGTTCCTGTAATAGATAATGTATTTTATCTTGTCTATGTCGAGAACAGGGGAATTGCTTTCGGAATGTTTCAGGGAATGTTTGGGATATTTTCGGTATTGACTGTTGTGATTATAGGTGTTTTTATCTATATGATAGTGAAAAAGACCTTTACGGGAAAGATGTTTTATATATCATCCGCTCTTGTCATAGGAGGCGGTCTTGGAAATCTGATTGACCGTGTTTTCAGGGGATTTGTTGTAGATTATATTGCATTGTCATTTTTTCCGCCTGTCTGTAATTTTGCGGATTACTGTGTGACAATAGGTGCGGTCCTGCTTGCCATTTCCCTTATTGCAGGCATGAAAGGAAATCAGAATGAATGAAATAGTTTTAAAAGCGGAGGAAACCTCTGCCAATGCCAGAATTGATAAATATATTGCAGAGAATGTCGAAAATATGACACGTTCCGCCGTTCAAAAGCTGATTGCAGAGGGCTGTGTGACCATCAACGGCAAAATTCCCGATAAAAATTTAAAGCTGAAAACAGGCGATGAAATAAAAATTAATCTGCCTGAGCCTGAAATTTGCGAAGCTCTGCCCGAAAATATTCCGCTTGACATTGTTTATGAAGATGAAGATTTGCTTGTTGTGAATAAGCCGAGAGGAATGGTAGTACACCCCGCAACGGGAAATTATACAGGTACGCTTGTCAATGCCTTGATGTATCATTGCGGTGACAGGCTTTCAGGTATTAATGGTGTTATCAGACCGGGCATTGTTCACAGAATCGATAAAGATACAAGCGGACTTCTGATAGTTGCCAAAAATGACTTTGCACACAATATTCTTGCGGAGCAGATAAAAGAACACTCTTTTACAAGAAAATATCAGGCTGTTGTAGTGGGAAATCTCAAAGATGATACAGGCACAGTCAATGCCCCCGTCGGCAGACATCAGACTGACCGAAAAAAAATGGCTGTAACTCTGAAAAATTCGAGGAACGCCGTGACGCATTACAAAGTGATTGCAAGATATAACGGTTATACTCATGTGGAACTTACCCTTGAAACAGGGCGTACCCATCAGATAAGAGTGCATATGGCTTATATAGGTCACCCTGTTGCAGGCGATTCTGTATATGGGGGTAAAAAGTATCTTGCCAAATTGAACGGTCAGTGCCTGCACGCTTACTATATTTCATTCACGCACCCACGCACGAATGAGATACTTTCCTTTTCTGCACCTCTGCCTGACTATTTCACAGACTTCCTTGAATCCATCAGGTGACGGAATACAATATATAGTATCATATTGAAAATGAAATACAATATGTTGTACTGCCTGTTTAAAAATGACTGTTAATTTGTCTATTTGCAATTATAATAATGGTTATATTTTGTGTATAAAAACGATAATTTTGCCATAGTCGTTTCAGATGTTGACAAATACCCGAAACGGCTATATTATTTAATCAGAGATTTTTTTGAGAGGGGTTTTTGCATATGTTCAAGAGAATGGAGAACGATAAAGCATGGCATGGCTTTGAAGGCAGAATGTGGAAACAGGAAATCAATGTAAGGGATTTTATACAGAAAAATTATCATTCATATAACGGTGACGAGAGTTTTCTTGAGGGTGCAACGGAGTCAACCGAAAAGCTCTGGAATAAAGTGCAGGCATATCAGAAAGTGGAAAGAGCCAAAGGCGGTATTCTTGACATGGAAACAAAAGTTGTTTCCGGTCTTACTTCCTATGGAGCAGGGTATATTATTGCAGATGAACCTGAATTGGAAAAGATAGTGGGCTTGCAGACGGACCTTCCTTTGAAAAGGGCATTCATGCCTTTTGGGGGAATCAAGATGGCGGAACAGGCTTGTACTTCAAACGGCTATACACCCGATCCCGAAATCCACAGGATATTCACGGAGTATGTGACAACGCATAATCAGGGCGTATTTGATGCCTATACCCCCGAAATGAAAAAGGCAAGGCACAATAAAATTATCACCGGCTTGCCCGACACTTACGGACGAGGCAGAATTGTAGGCGATTACAGGAGAGTTGCCCTTTACGGAATAGATAATCTGATTGCATATAAAAAGCAGGATTTTGCCAACTGCGGTGACGGCACTATGACAGATGATGTTATAAGACAGCGTGAGGAGCTTTCCAAGCAGATAAGAGCCTTGCAGGGCATGAAAGAAATGGCGAAAATATACGGCTATGATATTTCACAGCCTGCCACAAATGCAAGAGAGGCTGTACAGTGGCTGTATTTTGGTTATCTGGCAGCAATAAAAACGCAGAACGGTGCAGCAATGAGTGTGGGCAGGGTGTCAACATTCCTTGACATATACATTGAAAGAGATTTGAATGACGGAGTAATTACAGAAAAAGAGGCTCAGGAACTCATTGACCATTTTGTCATGAAATGCAGAATGGTGAAATTTGCAAGAATTCCGTCATATAATGAACTGTTTTCAGGCGATCCCGTCTGGGCAACGCTGGAAGTGGCCGGAATCGGTGTAGATGGTCGCTCTATGGTAACGAAGAATGATTTCCGTTTTCTGCACACGCTTGAAAATATGGGACCTTCTCCCGAACCGAATTTGACGGTATTATATTCTTCTGCCCTTCCCGAAAAGTTTAAAAAATATGCCGCAAAGGTATCTATTAATACAAGTTCCGTGCAGTATGAAAATGATGACGTAATGAAGCCTGTATGGGGCGATGATTATTCTATATGCTGTTGTGTTTCCGCAACTCAGACAGGAAAGGAAATGCAGTTTTTCGGAGCAAGGGCAAATCTGGCAAAATGTCTTTTGTATGCAATTAATGGCGGTGTTGATGCTAAAAATCGTGAGCAGGTTGCACCGGCTTACAGTCCGATAAAATCAGAAATTCTTGATTACAATGAAGTCATAGAGAAATATGAAATTATGATGGACTGGCTGGCAGGCTTGTATGTCAATACACTGAATCTCATACAGTATATGCATGATAAATATTATTATGAAGCCGCTGAAATGGCTTTGATAGATACAGATGTCAGAAGAACTTTTGCAACGGGTATAGCAGGATTTTCCCATGTAGTTGACTCTCTGAGTGCGATTAAATATGCGACTGTAAAGGCTATCAGAGATGACGCAGGCATAACAGTGGATTTCTCGACAAAGGGCGATTTTCCACGTTATGGAAATGATGATGACCGTGCAGACGATATAGCACTTTGGGTGCTTAAAACTTTCCTTGAAAAGATTAAAAAACGCCATACCTACAGAAATTCCGAGCCGACCACATCTATTCTGACGATAACGTCAAACGTAGTTTACGGAAAGGCAACTTCCAATATGCCTGACGGCAGACGTGCGGGAGCACCGCTTGCCCCCGGTGCAAATCCAAGCTACGGTGCAGAGAAAAACGGCTTGCTTGCGTCACTGAATTCCGTTGCAAAACTGCCGTATCACTGGGCATTGGACGGTATTTCTAATACACAGACTATTCACCCCGACGCTCTGGGACATGATGAACAGGAGAGAATCAATAATCTTGTGCAGGTAATGGACGGCTATTTTGACCAAGGGGCACATCACTTAAATGTCAACGTGTTCGGCACAGAGAAACTGATTGACGCTATGGAACACCCCGAAAAAGAGGAGTATGCCAACTTTACGATTCGTGTATCGGGTTATGCTGTAAAATTCATAGACCTGACAAGAGAGCAACAGCTTGATGTAATTGCCCGTAC
>DBXL01000067.1:0-2063 GCA_002309275.1 Ruminococcaceae bacterium UBA1213
ATTATTGTGCCTCCATTGTTTAAATGCTGACAGCTCCAATGATGTGAAATCGTGGGAGCTGTCAGTGATTTTTTATGCATATTAAAAAAGCGTTTGCCTTTTTAGGAGCAAACGCTTTTTTTGATGTATTATTTTTTCTTAGTTGCAATTTCTTCCAGAGCCATTTTAATGAAGTCGTCAACGGGCATAGAACCCATATCCGCCTGTTTGCGTGAACGTACCGAAACGGTGCCGTTTTCAACCTCTTTATTGCCGATTACGAGCATATAAGGAATTTTTTCAAGCTGTGCTTCACGGATTTTATAACCGATTTTTTCACTTCTCAAATCCGTTGTTACTCTGATACCTGCATTAAGAAGTTTGCTTTCAATTTCCTTAGCCTGTTCTGCAAGATTTTCACTCAAGGGCAATACACGCACCTGTTCGGGACTCAACCACAACGGCAATGCACCTGCAAAATGTTCGAGCATATAGGCGAGAGTTCTCTCAAAACAGCCGAGTGAAGTTCTGTGAATGATATAGGGGAGTTTTTTCTGACCGTCGCTGTCGATATAGTACATACCGAATTTTTCAGCCAGAAGCATATCAATTTGAATGGTAACGATAGTATCTTCCTTGCCGAACACGTTTTTATACTGTATGTCAAGTTTCGGACCGTAGAAAGCAGCCTCATCTATGCCGACTTCATATTCCAGTCCGATATTGTCAAGAATTTTTTTCATGACACCCTGAGCGTGTTCCCACTGTTCAGCCGTACCCTCATATTTATTGTTGGGATTTTCGGGATTCCACTGTGAGAAACGGAAAGTACAATCTTCAAGCAGTCCCACTGTATCAAGGAAATATTTTGCCAGTTCCAGACAGCCTTTAAATTCTTCTTCAAGCTGGTCGGGGCGGAGAACATAATGTCCCTCTGAAATCGTGAACTGTCTGACACGGATAAGACCATGCATTTCGCCTGAAGCCTCATTTCTGAAAAGCGTGGAAGTTTCCGTCAATCTCATGGGCAGGTCACGATAAGAACGCTGTTTATTGAGATACACTTGATACTGGAAAGGACACGTCATGGGGCGAAGTGCAAAGCACTCTTTTGTTTCATCATTGGGATCGCCCAAAACAAACATTCCGTCAAGATAGTGGTCCCAGTGACCTGAAATTTTATAAAGTTCACGCTTTGCAAAGAGGGGAGTTTTTGTGAGCTGACAGCCGTGAGCCTGTTCCACGTCTTCCACCCATCTCTGTAAAAGCTGAATCACTCTTGCACCCTTCGGCAGAAGTACGGGCAAGCCCTGACCTACATAGTCAACTGTTGTAAAATACTCCAGTTCACGACCGATTTTATTATGGTCACGGAGTTTGGCTTCTTCGAGCATTTTGAGATGTTCTTCCAGCATAGACGCTTTGGGGAAAGATACGCCGTAAACTCTGCAAAGCTGATTGTTTTTGGAGTCGCCTCTCCAGTAAGCACCCGTGCAGGCTGTCAATTTGATGGCTTTGATATTGGCAACGCTCATCAGGTGAGGACCGGCACACAAATCCGTAAATTCGCCCTGCTTGTAAAAGCTGATAGGCTCGCCTTTGTCTGTATGCTCTTTGCAAAGCTCTACTTTATAAGGCTCATTCATTTCTTCCAGCATTTTCACGGCTTCAGCGGGCTGTAAATAAAATCTCTCCACTTCAAAGCCCTCTTTAACGATTTTTTTCATTTCAGCCGTAATTTTTTCCAAATCATCGGGAGAGAACGGCTTTTCTACATCAAAATCGTAGTAAAAACCGCTGTCGATGGCAGGACCGATAGCAAATTTGGCATTGGGGAAAAGTCTTTTGACAGCCTGAGCCAGTACATGAGAAGTCGTATGCCAGAAAGCATTTTTACCCTCTTTACTGTCAAAAGTGAGAATTTCCACTTTACAGTCTTTGTTAAGTTCTGTTCTCAAGTCACAGATGTTGCCGTCAACACGGGCAACACAGGCGGATTTATATAAACCGCCTCCCAGACTTTTGGCAACGTCTGCCACGCTCACGCCGTCATCAAATTCTTTAATAACGCCGTCTTTCAGTTC
>DBXL01000067.1:2104-3628 GCA_002309275.1 Ruminococcaceae bacterium UBA1213
GAATTGTGAATTAAAAATATGCATGAATTAAAAAATCCCCGCCCCGATATGCGAAAAGGCATAAAGGGGCGAGGAAATTATTTCCACACGGTTCCACCCTGAATTAAACGGCATACAGTGCCGTCACTCATTGACACCCTTAACGCAGGTTCTACGGTACAATTCATCACTGTACAGCTCCAAGACGGTACATGAAAATCGAATGCAAAGACGGCTCACAGCCTGCCGACCGTCACTCTCTGGAATGCATTTGAGTGAAATTCACGTTTCTTTTCAATGCAGATAACTATATCGTATTCAAATCATAGCACTAAAAAATTTTTTTGTCAATGGTTTTTTTGATGAAAATAAAAAATACATTGACTTGAAGGTGATTAAGCGATATAATATATAAAAAATAGTTGTATAAGGGGGAATTTTTATGCAGGCTCACAAGATATTGAGAAAGATGTGTATATTGGCACTTTCGGCAGTATTAAGTGTGGGAGCAAGTGTTAATGCAGGTGCCATATATACCTATGATGGAAATTATGAGTATAATTTTTATGACACGGAGGAACTTTATGGAGTTTATATCGACAGGATATATGACGTAAAAACAAAGGTAATTGTCAAAGAGAGAATCAATGACTTGAATGTTGTCATGCTCCAGAATCCCGAAAATGCGGTTGAGCTTTCGGGCGGAGAACTGAAAAACATTTTCGGACACCCTTCCGGCTATTATGCTGTTGAGGAGGGCGGAAAAGTTCCGACAAAGTTCTATAATGAAACGTTCAATGATGTGACAGAAACAGTGATATTGCCTGATGAGCTGAAGATAATAGGAGCATATTCGTTTTTTGACTGCCGAAAGCTCTCAAAAATAAATATCCCTGACGGAGTGGAGAAAATAGGCGATTATGCCTTTTATAAATGCAGATTTCTGAAAAGCGTGGAATTGCCGGCAACGGTGAGTGAAATAGGCGTGAATGCCTTTGAAAAGTCGGGTATCAAGCAGATAAGAATAGAAAATCCCGAACTTGATATAACACAGGCAGGAATTCCGAATGATGCGGAGGTCACTGCACAGTATGACTCAAAGGCATATGAATTTATTTCCGCACAGAATAAGCGTGGAGGAAATTTCAAATTCAATGAAATAGCCGTTCCTGAGATAAACAAAGAAGAAGTGACAATAGGATTGGGCGAAAGTGCTTCTCTGACAGTAAAGGCTGTACCGAAAACAGGCGGTGAGGCTGAAAAATTTACTTTGCGTTCTTCAGATGAAAGCGTTATGAAAGTGGATAAAAACGGCAAAATAACCACAGTTGGTGTTGGAAGTGCCTATGTTATCGCAAAGGCTGAGAGCGGGGGAGAATCAAAGTGCAAAGTGACGGTTAAAAAAGCTCCCTCAAAGATAACTTTGAGTAAAGACAGCTTGACTTTGGATAAAAATAAGAGTATAAAACTGACAGTAAGCATGGCATCAAATGAAACTTCAAGCAAGATAACTTTTACTTCAAGCAATCCGAAAATATGCACAGT
>DBXL01000185.1 GCA_002309275.1 Ruminococcaceae bacterium UBA1213
AATATCAAAGGCGGTATTGCAAGGCTCTCTACCAATGACACAGGCATTACAAAATATGATGTATATAATAACGGTGTGTATAAGACCTCTGCCATCACAAGCCCCAATGCAAAATATTCTTATTCCCTCACAATGAACAGTGCCAATTCCGCAAAAAATCTTTTTGCAGTTACCTATGTGACATATGAAATAGACGATAAACAGTTTGTAAGCATTTCTGATGTTGCTGAGAGTATCGTTAACGTACCCTCCACTCCCAAATGATTTCACTCCCTTCTCTTCAAAAGCGTACAGCCGTAAAAAGCTGTACGCTTTTCGATTTATAGAAAATGTATGAAAAAAAATTCTTGACTTTATTTTAATTGTGTGATATGCTTATTAAAGAGGTATTTGAGAATGGAAAAAGTGACTGTAATCTTATCTTCTAAGGGTGGCTCCGGTGCTTCATTTGTGACAGCCGGTCTTGGAACTGCTCTTGCTAAGAGAGGTAAATCTGTGTTAATAGCCGATTGCGGTTTTGGAATGAGGGAAATAGACCTGATGCTCGGCGTTTCTGACAGGCTCGTGTTTGATATGGGCGACGTAATCTCAGAAAACTGCAAAGTCGAAAATGCGGTGTATCCGTCTGATTTTGCAGACGGTCTTTGTGTGTTGCCCGCACCTCAGGAAAATATGTCCGTGTCGCCTGATGTTTTAAAAAATCTGCTTGAAACACTTGACTATGACTATATCCTTGCAGATTGCCGTTGTGACAGTCTGGCTTTTGGTCTGTCACGTTACTTTCAGACAGTGATAACGGTTCAGCCGGAACCGCTTTCTGTACGCTGTGGAAACAGAGTGTTTTTAAAGTGCCGTGAATGCGGTGCTAACAATATCAGACTGATTATTAACCGTTTCAGCGAAAGGGATTTCTTTGATAAAAAATATTTCGCCGACCTTGATGAAGTCATTGATAAAGTCGGTGCAAGACTTCTGGGTGTCGTGCCTGAAGATGATATTCTCTCATCTGCATTTCAAAAAGGTCTGCCTTGGAGGGAAAAAACAAAGGCTCTTTATGCACTCGACAGGATTGCTGCAAGAATTGACGGAGTTGCTATTCCGCTTTTTTAGATAGAAATATATTGTTGTAATTTCAGGAGGGGAAATTGTTATGAACATAGCTTTGATAGCACATGATGCAAAAAAAGAATTGATGGTGCAGTTCTGCATCGCATACTGCGGCGTACTCAGCAGACATAATCTCTGTGCAACGGGCTCAACAGGTAAAATGGTTTCGGAGGCGACCGGTCTGCAGATAGCAAGATTTCTCAGCGGTTCGCAGGGCGGTGACCAACAGATTGCTGCAAGAATCGCTTTCAATGAGATTGATATGCTTATCTTCCTCAGAGATCCGCTCAATCCCAAGCCCCATGAACCGAATGATATGCAGATACTCAGACTTTGCGATATGCACAATATCCCCGTTGCAACCAACATAGCAACAGGTGAAGTTCTTATACACGGTCTGGAGCGTGGCGACCTTGACTGGCGTGATATTGTACGCTCATGATTCTGAACATTAATCCCCCTGCTCTGTGATGGAGCAGGGATTTTTTTGAGGTGATAATATGTATGACATCTGGGAGTATCTCCAAAACACAAATAAACATATCATCATTTACGGCATGGGAAATGGTGCCGATAAAATTATCCGTGAACTTGAACGCCTTCACATTCACTTTCACGGCATTACAGCAAGTGATGATTTTGTCAGGGGACAGACTTTTCACGGCTTCACCGTCAAAAAGCTCTCCGACTTCGATAAAAACAACTCTGTTATATTAACTGCTTTCGGCTCTCAAAGAGATGACGTTATCAAACATATCCTATCTCTTTCAAAAGAATATCACATACTCTCCCCTGACGTTCCTGTTTATGGGGAAAATATTTTTAACAGACAATTCTATGAAAGCCATAAAACCGAACTCCAAAAAGTACATGACATTCTTGCAGATGACTTTTCAAAAAAAGTCCTTGAAAACGAGATAAATTTCAAGCTTACAGGCAAAATAAACTATCTTGCGGAAATCTTCACCGACAAAGACGAGATTTTTGAAATATTGAATTTAGGCGAAAATGAAAGTTATCTTGATTTGGGGGCATACAGAGGCGACACCATACAGGAATTTCTGCACTATACAAACGGGCATTACAGCCATATTACCGCACTTGAACCCGATAATAAAACTTATAAAAAGCTTACGGAATATGCAGGCAGTTTCCCCAATACTCAGCTTTGGAACATGGGAATTTGGAATTTTGACGGCTATGTGAATTTTGAAAATGCCACAGGGCGTGGTTCGTCTGTCAAGTCATCAGGCTCTCAGAGGCTTGCCGTTACAAAAATAGATACCCTTTTCAAAAAACAGTCCGTTTCATACATCAAAACAGATGTTGAGGGGGCTGAATGGCAGGCTCTCAAAGGCGGCATTAACACTCTCATGCGTGACAAGCCTAAATTAAATCTTGCACTCTATCACAGAAGCGAGGATATTTTCACTCTCCCATTGCTTGTCCACGAGATAAACCCCCGTTATCAACTCTATCTCCGCCAGCACCCACACATTCCCGCTTGGGACTTGAACCTCTATGCAATTCATAATTCATAATGCATAATGCATTCTTAATTCTGCATTAAAAAACGGCTGAACGGTGTAAAGAACCATTCAGCCGAAAATTGTTTTTAAGAGATATACCAAAAAGAATTATTTAGCAGAAGCTTTCTTTGTCATAACAACTGCTGTGCCGAGAGAAGCAAGTACAACGGCAGCAAGTGCAGCAGCAGATGTAGCGTCGCCTGTTGCAGGAGCTGTTGAGTCTGTTGCAGTTTCAGAAGCTACCTGTGAAGATTCCTCTGTCTTTGAAGATTCTTCTACTTTTGAAGATTCTTCCTCTGAAGATTCCTCTGAAGACTGCTCTTCTTCTACAACCTTATACCATACATGATAGTAGTTGAAATCATCTACGCCCTCTTCAGCATAGGAATCAGGGTTAGCAAGTGCTGCGGGATCGTTGTCAGCCTGGAAGAAAACATCGAATGTGATGCCCTTACCAACTACTGCTTCCTTTACAGGAACGTTTGACTGGCTGTTGTAGCAACGGTCATGTACAGGCTCATAGTTGCCCCAGCTGTCTGTCCACTCGCCGTCAAGACGTACTTTGAACTGGAGATATTTCTCGCCTGTAGGTTCGTCATCAACTTTCCAGTCCTGAATCATATCTTCTGTTACTTCAGAAACTACTACTCTGCCCTGGTAGATGCCGTCACCGTCATCATCTGTCATCCATACGTCTTCTGCCCAAGCGTTGAAGTCGCCGGCTGCACCAACTTTATGATCCTTGATTTCATCTTTCAACAAAGCTGACGCACTCATAGATGTTGCAGCTGCGATAGAAACAACCAATACTGATGACATAGCTACACTCAAAACTTTTGACTTTCTCATTGTAGTAAATCCTCCTAAACAATGTAAAAAATTTTTTGAAACTTCCTTCTAAACAAGTTTCATTATCACTAATTATACTATGCTACCCCCAAAAAATCAAGAGTATTTAATAATTTTAACTTAAAAAAAAGTGCTAAAACAGGCTATTTTTTCACAAAAATATTCAAAAAATAGTTTTTTTAAAAAATTATGAACTATATACAAATTTTATCAAAAATAATGTACATTTTTTAATATTCGTATCAACATTGTTACTTTTATATCTTGTTGACAAGAAAAAAGCACTTTTGTATAATATAGAAAAACGTCAGAGAGGGATTTTTGATATGTTCAGAGAGATGAGAAGAAAAAAACAACAGCTTAGTGAAAAGGAATGTTTTGACATACTTGAAAACGGTACTTCGGGAGTACTTGCCGTCAGCGGAGAGAATAATTATCCGTATGCTGTGCCGTTAAGCTATGTTTTCAGTGACGGCAAAATTTATTTTCACTGTGCAAAGCAGGGATATAAACTTGACTGCATAAAGAATAATGACAAAGTTTCATTCTGCGTTATCGGGCAGGACAATGTGATACAAAGTGAATTCCGAACTGCCTATAAAAGTGTCATTCTGTTCGGACACGCAAGAATTCTTGAAGATGAAAGCGAAATTTTTCACTCAATAAGAACGCTTTCCCAAAAGTATTCCCCAGACGTTCCCGAAGAAGAACACCTTGCCGAAATAGAGAAATTCAAAAATGCTCTCTGCATGGTGGAAATAACTCCCGAACACATCACAGGAAAAAAATCAAAAGACACTTAATAAAAAAGTCAGCTTTACTTTGGAATAAAGCTGACTTTTTGTTATATGAGCTTTTTATAACCCAGATACCAATTTTCCGCAATTTCTTCTTCATAATCATGATCATATATATGCTCATGTTCCCTCCAGACGATTCCACTACGGTCAGTTTCTGTGTTGCTCATGTGAAACCTTAACCATGATATATTTCTTTCAGGATTATATACAAACTCCAATGCAGACAATCCATGCTGTTTCAGATTTTCATAACTTTGTTTTATTTGGTCTGACACCGTTTCTCCGTAAGGCACTACATTATTTTTGTTTTCTTTCAATCCTAATGAAAGTACATAATCTTTCACGATAATAAAATCTCCCTGACAATCTTCAAAAATGTTACGAATCCTTCTTTGCGTATTTTTAAGACCTTCTTTATAACTATACCAATGGTCTGCAATTTCTTGTTCATCATAATAATACGGAAAATCATTCTCTCTCCAAAGAATTCCAACATCTCTGCCTGTTTCCGACCTTGCATGGAATATTACCCATGACATATCTCTTACAGAATCATACACAAACCATAATGATGTCAGTCCATGTTGCTTCAGACTATCATAACGATATTTTACTTCATCCGATACCATTTCTCCATCAAATGCTATGTCAAACTGACTCTCTTTTAATCCTAATGAAAGTACATAATCTTTTACTGCGATAAATTCTTCTTTCCAAGATTCAAAGAATTCACATTTTTCTTCAATAGGTGAAGACATGATTTCCTCAAAAGCTGTTTCGCTGACAATATTGCTTTCTTCTCGGTTGTTGTCAACTGTTTCACCAACAATACTGTTTTTGTCAGATTTAGAGAACAAAAACGCAACGCACAGCACAACAAAAACAACTGATACTGCCGCCAATATTATCGTCAACAAATTTTTATTTTTCATTTGCAAGCCCTCTCTTTAAGTCCAAAGCATGAGCAGCAGCCATTATTTGTCTTTCACACGGACTGCTTCTTCATCTTCATGTCTTATCTGAGCCCTTTTGATTTTTCCACCGATAGTTTTCGGGAGTTCATCAACAAACTCTATCACTCTCGGATATTTATAGGGGGCTGTTGATTTCTTCACATGATTTTGAAGTTCCTTAATAAGCTCCTCACTCGGTTTGTAATTCTTTTTCAAAACGATTGTCGCCTTTACGACCTGTCCACGAACAGGATCCGGCACGCCTGTTATAGCACACTCCACTACTGCATCATGTTCAAGCAAGGCACTCTCTACTTCAAAAGGTCCTATTCTGTAACCGGAGCATTTGATAACATCGTCATTTCTGCCGACAAACCAATAATAACCCTCTCTGTCACGCCATGCCATGTCGCAGGTATCGTAATACTTACCAAGAAGCTTTTCTTTCGTCATTTCTTCATTGAGATAATATCCCGTAAACAAGCCTGTCGGAGCATTGTTCTTAACGTCCATTACGCATATAGAGCCTTCATCACCTACGCCGACTTCTTTTCCCTCACCGTCAAGCAGTCTTATATCATACAAAGGTGACGGCTTGCCGGTTGAGCCTATTTTTATATCGTCCCATTGAAAATCCGCCAGCAGAACGGTTCCCTCTGTCTGACCGAAGCCCTGATATATATTGTGTCCCGTAAACCTGAACCACTTTGAATTGACTTCCGGATTGAGCGGTTCACCTGCTGTTGTCCAGTGCTGTATCGATGACAAATCATAGCTTGCAACATCTTCCAGAAGCATGAATCTGTACATGGTAGGCGGTGCACAAAATGTCGTCAATTTATATTTTGACATTTTTTCAAGGAGTTTGGCAGGTACGAATTTATCCATGTCATAGGCAAATATCACTGCACCGCATATCCACTGACCGTATATTTTGCCCCAGCCGAATTTTGCCCAGCCTGAGTCCGTTACACTCATATGCAGTTTATCTTCCTGCACCTGATGCCAATATTTAGCCGTCACGATATGTCCGAGAGGGTGTGAAAAGCTATGCTGTACCATTTTAGGCATACCTGTTGTGCCTGAGGTGAAATACACTATCATTACATCTGTACTTTTTGTAGCTTCTTCACCGGTAGGGCGTTCAAACGTATCGGGAAATTTTTCTATTTCCTCCTCAAGATACAGCCAGCCCTCCTGTTTTTCTCCGACAACTATATGATATTTCAGTGTTTCAAGCTCCGGTATGGATTTTTCTACCTGCGTCATCACAAAGTCATCATGTACACATACGATAGCTTTTGCTTTTGCAGCGTTTGCACGATAGACTATATCTTTTTTCGTAAGCTGGAGAGTACCGGGAATTGCAACAGCTCCCAGTTTATGCAAAGCAACTACGCATATCCAATATTCCCATCTTCTTCGCATGATAAGCATCACTACATCGCCTTTTTTTATGCCGAGCGACTTGAAATAATTGGCAGTCTGATTGGAAAGGCGGCTTATATCACGGAAAGTAAATATCTTTTCTTCGTCATGGTCGTTGCACCATACAAGAGCCTTTTTATTTTCGTCCTGTTTTGCCCACTCATCTACTATATCAAAGCCGAAGTTGAAATTTTCCGGCACATTCACTTTATAATTTTTCTTAAAATCCTCATAGGAATCAAACTCTATTCTTGGCAAAAATCTGTCCAACAGCATTATTTTCAGACTCCTTTTCTTATACGAAAATTTTTTTAAATTAACTCTCCGAGAAATATAATATCACAGCCCCAAAACAGTGTCAAGCGAATTTACTTGAAAGAGATATGATTTTTCCAAAAAAATCCTTTTGGGATATGTCGCCCCCGATAAACTGACCATTCCATGAAATCATATGCAGGACTTCCTCTTTGTTGATGGCAAAAGTATAGAGAAGGCATTCTTCTCCCCTGTAGTCCTCCAGATTCATTCCTATATCATACTGAAGCCTGTTATAATCTTCATAAACTTCATTGAACTCCATAGGAATTTTTATATCCTGCACGCTTTCGGGAAAGTTTACGGATATACCGAAATTTTCTGCAATATTCCGCAGTTCATCAATGTTTTTTGCGGAAACGGAATATTTTTTTCCGTCATATTCCGCATATTTTTTTCTTCGGCTGTCAAAGGAATATAGCAATGAAAATACAGTTCCTGCCAATGCAGTGCATACACATATGAATACAATTTTTTTAGTCAAGGCTTTCTCCCCCGAAAATGAATATTTCATTATCATCTGTACAATAATAATCAGGCGAGGTGTAAATTATGATAAGAAAAAGAAATCCGCTTGATGAAAACATGACATTCGGCGAGGGCATTCCTATAGATATGCCATATAACACGGAATACCGTGTATTGCCCTCACAGTTTTATCCAATGGTACAGCCTATGAGCTGTGCATTCATTAAAGACAAATTCCATGAGGACACCAATAAACAGTCCGAAACAGGTGCGGAGAAAGCATTTTAAAAGCTTTCTCCGCAGAATTTTTCTATTCTTCTTTTAATTTGATTTTGGTACGGATATTATCGGATTTCAGTGTATAACTGAAACTCAGCATACATTTTTCCTGTCCCGAAGTGACGGCTGAACGAATGAGGTCTATCAGGTGTTTCAGGAGAAATCCCACTGCACCGCCGAACATATACAAAAATACATCATCAGAGCATACAATGCCTGTATTGAGGGCAAACTGTATAATTTCAAAAGTAACGCCTGTTGAGAAGCATATAATCGTCAAATGCCACAGTTTCATTTTGGGATTCAGTATCATCAGACTGAAACTCAGCGGGGCAAGTATAAAACCGTTCCATAAAATATAAATCACGCCGTTTTCCTTTGTGCCGTCAATGCAGTCTGCTATCATTCCGAAAAGACGCATATCAAAATTTCTTGCTTCCGACATATACGGGCGGTATGGCAGAAGATGCCGGAACACTATCACAAGTATATATATCATCATCAGCGACCTTACCGCAAACAAAAGAAAATGAGAAAATCTCATCCTTGAATCGCTTGTATCCCCAAGACCGTTTCTGATAAGGCGTATGCTCACCGCCAGAAAAAACGGTACTACCCATAATATAAACATGGATACAAGCTGATATTCTGTAATGACTGCCCAGAAAGCCTTTCCCTTTGTGAATATTCCGTTGAGGATATATATGAAGAAATTGATAACCGTAATAATCGAATCGGTCATCATAGCCATTCCCAGAGATTCATATTTTTTTATCGTGAAAATCAGGGCAGCAGATATAACAAGTGAAAATATGAATACATAGCTGTATGCAAGGGACACATCATTGATTTGATTTTTTGCATCATTCGGCAGGAGAAACAGCATAATTCCTGCCGCTATGGATACAAAAAGCTCCCCTATCGTCAATTTTCGTATCGGAAGAAAATTCATATATGATTCCTCCTGAAGTTCATGTAATCCTCCAATATGATGACGGCTGCAACGCTGTCAACAACAGCCTTTCTTTTTTTGCCTCTTGTATCGGTCAGATTCAGATACCTGTGTGCAGTGACGGTAGTTCCCCTTTCATCATGCAGGGCTACTTCAAGACCTGTTTTTTCCTTGAGTACCGCTGAAAAAATGCGTACATTTTCTGCACTTTCCCCCTCAGTGCCGTCCATGTTTCTCGGAAGTCCCAGCACTATCATTTCAGCTTTTTTGTCTTTTGCTATATATGAGATTTTCTCCGCAAGCACAGCCATATCTGTTTCTTTGATGACCTCAACGGGAGAAGCTATGATCTCATTTCTGTCGCATACCGCCACACCTGTTCTTACTCTGCCGTAATCAACCGATAATATGACCATTTTTCATTCCTCCCAAAGATTTTTTTGAGTTACCTGCTTTTGTATATCCTGAAAGCCTCTTTTGCCCACTCACGGTCTATTTTGATAAAACCGCTCTGAGAATCCGTGTCGGAGAAATACTGACGGACTATCTCAAGAGAACGCCTATATACTTCAAGGCGGGTAGTTTGTATATAGGGACGTTTTTCCGTTCCCACAAAAAACTGAAAGCTGACGGTATTTTCTTCCTGACTCATTTCAAGAAAATAGCCTTCATATACCGTTTTATTAGCAGTTTTTTCCACAATTCTTTCAACAGCGTGCTTGGCAAGCTCCATTGCCATGTCATTGGTATTTTCATCAAGCAGGGCAATTTTTTCTTTCAGCTCGCTCACATTCGATACAAGACGTTTTTTTACATCGGACAGGTCGGCAAATTCACTTTCTATCTTTTCATCGACAAGAATACGTCTTTTTGTATTGGGAATGTAATACACCATAAAGTCATTTTCCATATCGTTATAAAGCAGGGGGTGCAGAAGCTGTGTTTCAAATCTGCATCTCGGACATTTCCACTTAAAGAACTTGTCACTGAGTACATCTTTCTTCATATCCGGCACGTCTTTGCCATTTACACTGCATATAATCTCTGTTTCGGACTTCTCCGAGCATTTGGGACAAATGATTGTTTTTACTATTTTTTCTGACATCAGATTCACCTACAAATTTTTTCTTTTTATTATATCACATAAAGTTCGTTTTGTCATATAGTTTTTATATATTTTTTCCGACAAAAAAATTACCCTGCCAGAATACCTGACAGGGCATTTTTTTCATCATGCCGTGACTTTCAAAGTAAAGTATTTTTTCGCTATTGTGCCAATGCTGTCCTTTGCCTTCACGCATATATCATAGTTAGTTGCCGACAGCGGCGTTATTTTTACACTGGAAGATGATTTGAAATCCTGAACGGTTGTCCATTTCTCATTGGCGACTTTTTTATAGAGAACGGCAAATGTATATCCGCCCGAACCGTTCTTGGCAGTGGTGTTTACAGTAACGCTGTTTTTCAGTTTGATGGAAGTCGCTGACAAAGAAGAGGTATTCTCCACGGAGGGCTTGACGGTGATATTAAGATAAATTTTTGCCACTCCGCCTATGCTGTCCTTTGCCTTCACGCATACTTGATATGCTCCGCTGTAAGCAGGCTTCAATGACAGTTTGGCATTCGTGCTGAAATCCTGCTTTTCCGTCCACTTATCCGAATCGGATTTTTTAAGATAGATTGCATACTTATATCCGCCGCTGCCATTTGAGGCAGTTGCTGTAACGGTTGTAGTCTGTCCTTTGATTATCGTGGCTGAGGACAGGGAGGCTTTTACAGTAACGGCAGGTGTCACTTTGAATGAACCATATGTTTTCTTCACAGTGCCCGAACTGTCCTTTACTTTTGCACACACTTCATAAGAGCCTGCTTTTGAGGGCTTTGCCTCTACTTTTGTATTGGTGGAGAAATTCTGTTTTTGTATCCAGTCGGAAGAATTGGTATCTTTGTAGTAAAAAGCATAGGTATAGCCTCCTGTACCGCCCGTTGCCGTTACGGAAAATGCAACTGTCTGACCGCATACAATCGACGATTTTGATACCGTAAGCTTGGGAACAATCGGCGATACTACCGTAACATTCTTTGTCACTGCGACAACATCTCCAATGGCATCTTTTACGGCTATTTTGAATTCATACTCACCTGCATTTGAAAGCTGTATCACAGCAGATGTATTGGAAGTATAGTTCTGCTTTGTTGTCCATGAAGCCGCACCTGATTTTCTGTACTGTATCAGATAGGTATAACTGCCTGCACCGCCTGATGCCGCACATTTTACAGTGACAGAGCCTCCTGCTTCAATCGACTGAAATGAAAGGGCAGATTTATTATTGAGCTTTCCATTGACGGAAAATTCAAAATATTTCGGTGCAATCGCTCCTGTACTGTCTTTTACTTTAATGCAGGCTTCAAATGTACCTGCTTTTGAGGGAGTAATACTTATTTTGGAATTAGAGGAGTAGTCCTGTACCTTTGACCAGCCTGTTGTACCTTTTGTATGATACCATACAGCATAAGTGCAGGTATTTTTACTTGTTGAAGAACCTGTGACTGTCACGGACCTGCCAAGATTTATTTTAGATGCCGAAATAGTGGAAGTATTATTGAATGCCTGAGAACAGGTCAAAGTGAAATATTTCTTGACAACGTTTTCTGTAGAGTCCTTGACTTTTATACATAAGTCATAGGTACCAACTGCACCCGGTGTAAAGGAAACAGATGTTTTTGTGTTAAATGCCTGTATAGTGGACCATGATGAAGAGGACTGCGGTTTATAGAAATACGCATATTTATATGAACCCGAACCGTTTGCCGCTGCCCCCTTGAGAGTGACGGATTTTCCAAGATACACCGAACCGGAACTGACAGAAGAATTATTGGAAAGCACTGTGCCTGTCACATTCAGCGTTTTGTAAACTTCGGCATTCTGACCGTTCGTACTTTTGAATTTGACAAGAATCGTATATTCCCCCGGATTTTTCGGCACATAATTATAGTGTGAAACACTTGAGAAGTCCTGCAGGGTTGTCCATGATGTTGCAGATGAGAATTTTGCATAAAATGCATATGTCACACCTGTACCGCCCTGCTGTGAAGCTGTAATAACCACGCTTTCCCCCAGAGAATAAGAAGCCTTATTCATGGAAACCGAACCGGTAAGCTTTGAGTCAACTTTCAGGCTGATAGTCTGTGCAGCCGTTCTGCCTGCATTGTCTGTGGCACTCACTTTGATATTATAAGTTTTAGCCTCACCGGGCTTGAAAGCACAGCTTGTATTGGAAGATGACGCTATTTTTGTCCAGCTTGAAGAGCCTGACGGTGCATACTGATACACATAAGTAACAGGGTTAACAGCTCCCGACGGTTTTACACTGATAGTGGCAGAACTGCCTATAATAATGCTTGCGGGTGACACGCTCGCTGTAATAGAAAATACCTCGCTTGTATTCATTACAATCTTAAAATTAACTGTCTTGACCTGTCCGGAATAGGCACCTTTGCCTGTTATGACAGCACTTGCCGTACCTACTTTTATATTATTCTTGTATTCAACGGAATAGTCCGTTCCGAGAACAAGTGCCACTCCTGCCGAATTCTTGATGGAAATTTTAGGACATATCGCACTGCCCGTATAATACTGGTCAGGGATAGACGCTATTGAACAGCTGTCAAAACTCATTGACACCGCTTTCAGCGAAGCCGTTGCGGAAATCGAGGCATTATCCTTTGACGATATGGTGATACGGCTTGTTCCGGGAGTAACAGCCTCTATCTGATTATAGGTATATGTAAAACAATCAGGCTTTTCTATCGTTACATTCATGTTATCCGCCGTAAGATATGCACCGACTGACGTGTATTTTTTATTCGTCACATAAACATATGCATTGATGCTTGCACCGCAGTATATCTGCATATTATCCGTAAATCCCATTCT
>DBXL01000156.1:0-2529 GCA_002309275.1 Ruminococcaceae bacterium UBA1213
TGATTATGAATTTGAGGATATGAGGAAGTTACGCTACAATGGATAGCTGATATGATAAAAGAACTGACAGATTTTTTTATACTGTCAGTTCTTCTTATTTTTAAAAATATTTTTACAGAAACGAACCTTTTTAAAAATAATTTTCGTTTATATAGGTGAAAGCCGAAAGTTCCGCAGGAAAAAGAAAAAAATAAAAAATTTTCAGAACGCAGACCTTTTTCAAAAACGCTCACGTTTATATAAGTGAAAGCGAAAAAACAGAAAAATATTAAAATTGAGAGGGAGATTTATTATGAAAAAGAGTGTAAGAAAGATGGCAGTAGTTTCAGTGATTTCAGCATTGGCAACATTTGCAGTACTCGGTACCACAGCGGCAGCAACAGGTACATTGAATCCCATGTTTGGTCAGATGATGGCAGAGAAAATTTCCAACGGTACATATGCAGGAGGTAATGTAACTGTAAACAGTGATACTCTCAATGTGGATTTTGAAGGTGTCGGCGGAGATGAACATAACGTCGTTGCGACTATGACTATCACCAAAAAAGATGGAACCGCATTTGCAGAGGGTACAGATAAATTGCTGTATGCAGGTGATAAAGTGAAGTATGATTTTGAGGAAGATATGAATGTCACGGTATCACACCCGCTGATTGACCAAATCAGAAACAGTGATTACTGCGATACGAATGGTTTTGTTGATTACATGTTTGAAGATGACTATACACTGAAAGTAACTGTCACATATTCCGATGATAACCGCAATCTGATCGGTGAAACAATGCATATCAAGGGTGACGGTCTTTATCTGTTCACAGTGGATAAAGTGATGTACACATCAGCAGAATGGCAGGCACACATGGCAGATGAAAATGATTCTTTCTGGAATGACGGTCTTACGATATGGGAAAAGGCTGAAAAAGAGTATGGTGAATTAGCTGAAAATCAGGCAGCTATGCTTGACTTTGATCACTCAGACGGCGGATTTGGAAATGTTGTAATAGCAAGTTGGGAAAAAATTGACCTGAATTATGACCTTTTTGTAAAGCTCAACTACAAAAAATAATAATTGGATTAAAAAATTGCAGGGGTGAGAGGCTTATGGCTTCTCACTCTTGATTTTTGTACCGATTTTTATCATNNTCAAACATTCTGACAGCCGCATTATAATAAAGTGTTTCAGCGTTATCCATAGCTTCATGCAGTGACATAGGGCGGTCAATGATACAGTGCAGGGAATGGATGCCATGATTCAAAATTTTCTCCGCTCCATCACCGAGAGAACCTGACAATCCAATGCAGGGGATACCGAATTTTTGAGCGTGATTTCCGACACCATACATGACTTTTCCGTAAATGCTTTGACTGTCCGTACAGCCCTCACCTGTAATAACTAAATCAACGTCTTTCAGCTTTTCATCAAAGTTGATAAGTTGGAGTACGGTTTCAATGCCCGACTGCATTTTGCCGCCGAGAAATACATCCAATGCCGCACCCAGACCGCCTGCCGCTCCTGCACCCTCAATCATATCACAATCTGTTCCGAACTCTTTACGGATAATATCACGATAGTTACACATACCATTTTCAAGAAAACGGATCATTTCAGGTGTTGCACCCTTTTGCTTTGCAAAGGTATGTGTGGCACCGTTTTTGCCGCAAAGCGGATTTTTGACATCACACATAACCGTTATGTTACATTCATTCAGACGTTTATCAAGATGACTTGTATCAATGTGTGTAACTTCCGCAAGTTCACGACCAAAGCCATGAAGTTCCTTTCCGCTTTTTGAAATGAATTTTGCACCCAAAGCTGTCATACAACCCATGCCGCCGTCATTTGTAGCCGAACCGCCTATTGCAACTGAAATATCTCGACAGCCCCTGTTAAGTGCATGGAGTATCAATTCACCTGTACCGTAAGTAGTGGTATTCATGGGATTTCTGAGATGTTCAGGAATGAGTGTCAGACCCGATGCCGATGACATTTCGATAATTGCTTTATTGCCATCAAAAAGCCCGTAAAAAGCATTTATCTCATTCATTAAAGGGTCATGTACATTTGTATTGATGATAGTACCGTCTGTTGCAGATACAACAGAATTGACAGTACCTTCACCGCCGTCTGCAACGGGGATTCCGATACATTCACAATCAGAGAATACTTTGTTTGCGGCTTTGGTCAATAATCGGATTGTTTGTCCACTTGTCAGACTGCCTTTGAAAGAGTCCGATGCAAAAAGAAATTTCATAATGTTTCCTCCGTTTTTTAAGATAATTATAATGGAGTATGAAGATAAATACAAGGAAAATGACAAATAAATGTAGATTTGAGGGATTTTTTGTGCTATAATGTATAAAAAAAACAAATGAGGTTGTAAAAAATGTACGATTGGAAAAATTGCTTTGAGCCGAAGATACTTGACAGGGGACTTGAATATTACCGCAGTGGTATGATTGTAAGATATAATGCTGATGAAGATGCAATAACGGCGTTTGTCACCGGAAATTATGATGACTATGAAGTGG
>DBXL01000156.1:2597-2808 GCA_002309275.1 Ruminococcaceae bacterium UBA1213
GGGACAGGGAAAGTAAGGGTAAATCCATTAAAACGGAGAAAAAAGTAAGCATTGAAGAACTTGTCAACAATGCTGATGAAAGATTTGTAAAGCAGTTTTTGATTGAACTGATGAAGAAAGATAAAAAGTTGAAATTGAGATTTTTGAGTGCATTGCCTGTAAGGTGTGAGTCAAGCAGTTTGAATGATTACAAAAAATCGGTTGATGACCT
>DBXL01000156.1:2952-3822 GCA_002309275.1 Ruminococcaceae bacterium UBA1213
TTCATGCTATATTGTCAAAGCAGTCATTGAAATGGAAATCGACGATGAAGAATACAATGCTGATATAGAAGCAATATATTCCGATATGATTGGATTCTGGAAAGATATTGTTGAGCTTGCAGATAAAAAAATAAAAGATAATATTTTGGAAAGAGTTTTTGAAATGGCAGATGAGTTTCACGACAGGAATGTCGGTTATCATGTTGAAGAATTTATATATTCGACTTTCAAGGAACAGCCTTATTTGCAGAAAATACTTGATTATATACAATATCAGGTCGATAAGCTGAAAAGAAATAATAGCAGCTATTCCGATTATAAATTGACGGAACTGATTATCAAAAAATTGCGTATGATGTATGACGACGGAGAAAATTTCACGGATATAGAAAATTACTGCAAGGAAAATTGGCAGTATATAGAAATAAGAAAGTGGCTTGCAGAACAGTATGTTTTATCAAAGGAATATGATTTGGCGATAGATATATATGAAAAAAGCATGAATGATGTAAAATCGTCTGTATGGACAGAACATGATTTTAAGGAAAAGCTGAAAGGACTTTATAAAATTACAGGAAAGCATGAAAAATATCATAAACAGCTTTGGGAGTTGGTGATAAAGGATTTTAATATTAGCGAGTACAGAGAGTTGAAGAAACTGTATTCCGAAAATGAATGGTTTTCTGAGAGGGAAAAGATTTTCAAAGAAATTGATGAACGACATCTGCCTGAAATTTACTATGAAGAAAAGATGTATGATAAGCTTTTGAAAATAGTATTGAAATCTTCTGTATATTTGTTGATGAAGTATGATAATGTGTTGGGAAATCTTTATCCTGAAGAAGTGGTTGGAATGTATGAAAAATATCT
>DBXL01000156.1:3872-4437 GCA_002309275.1 Ruminococcaceae bacterium UBA1213
AGCATATTGAAGCGTATGAAGAAATTTACAGGCGGTGAAAGTGCGGTTGAGAAAATCAAAGCCGACTGGCAGGTAAAATATAAAAACAGACGTGCCCTTATGGATGAGTTAAAGAAAGCATAAATGATGTGGTTCTGTTGTATAGACCGGTTCTGATTTGGTTCTAAAAAGTTCTGAAACGATATGGATAGGGTAAAAAAATGTACATAGTCATTTCTTTAAAAGATATAAAAGTACTGATTTCAAGCTGATATACGCTGACAGCTATTGAATGGGAATAACAGAAATTGTCCCCCGGCGACCATCCTCAACCTTTTTCGGGGCACCCGCAATAGTCTTAGAAAAAAGATAAAGAAGTAAAAAAAGAGACCTTGTAAAGTGAGTGTATTGCTCACAATGCAAGGTCTCTTCTTCTTTTTTGTTTTGACTTTTGTAAAAGGTATGTGCTTTTATAAACCTTGTGAATTACAGCCTGCTCAGGCAGGTAATAAAGCGAAAACCCTGATATAAAGCGGCTTTAAGTAGACTTACCAACTAAGTACGTAAGCGTCAAAAGTAAAGCGTA
>DBXL01000075.1:0-134 GCA_002309275.1 Ruminococcaceae bacterium UBA1213
GGTTCATTCAATGACAGTTACTGTAAATGGTGCTATGCTGACGGAGAATATATGTACAGTGACATGGACGATTTGATTGAGGTATGTGTCAGGAATATGAAAAGTGACGAACATTCCGAAAATGAAATCAGAGC
>DBXL01000075.1:189-384 GCA_002309275.1 Ruminococcaceae bacterium UBA1213
AAATTTGAAGAATTCAAGAAACAGCTTATTGATGAGATAAATGATTTGCATATTGAGGGAATGCCGAAGCTTGAAAAATTGAATGCCCTTGTCGGCAGTTATGTCAATCTCGCATACAGACTTCCCAACGGAAATACAGTGAAATTTCTTGATGACAATGCCACTTATCTCGGAAATCAGCTTGAATGTGAATTC
>DBXL01000075.1:433-2558 GCA_002309275.1 Ruminococcaceae bacterium UBA1213
TGATATGCACCTATGAAGAAAACGGGAATAACCCCGAACTGCTGATATATAAAAAACGATAACAAAAGGGAACAGGCTGCCTGTTCCCTTTAAGTTCAAAACCATCAATATGAGAGCATATCGCACTCAAATTGATGGTCTCTCTTTTATTCCCCATCTGAAAATAAAACTTCCGGTTTAATCCTTCATTTGATTTGGATCAAGCATTTTAATGACCTTTGCAGGCACACCGCCAACTACCGCATAATCGGGAACATCTTTCGTAACTACTGCACCTGCTGCCACAACAGCATATTTTCCTATCGTCACTCCCGGACATATCGTTACATTCAGTCCAAGCCAAGCATTCTTTTTGACAGTGACTTTACCGTAAGTATAGGTTATGTGTCTGTCGTACATATCATGGTTAATCGTTGCAATACGAAGTCCGGGTGCCACCATAACACCGTCTTCAAATTCAATGCCGCCCGAAGCGGAAAGTATCGCTGAATGATTGATAAACACATTCTTACCGAAAGTCACACGGTTGCCGAAATCGCAGGTGAACGGTGTCAATATCCTTACATCATCAAGTTTCCGTCCGAAAAGTTCCTCTAAATATGTCACATAAGACATATCATCCGGCAAAACAGCGTTTGCCTTTGCACAGAGAGTTCTTGCTCTTATCATTTCATCAACTGCTTCTGTAAAATATGGCTCCGTTACTGTTGTAGGTCCGCCCCTATCCATCAGTTCATAAACATAACCTTTTGGATATTCCATTACATTTCTCTCCTTAAACAAGTCCGTTCTGTTCCAGCCACTTTTTGACATTATCACCTGAATTCGCTGCACGACTGCCGTTGATGGACAAACCCTTTGCGACTTGTGCTTTACAGATGTTTTTAATGTCACGCTCACTTTTACCCATGCCGCTGCCTTCATTTGTACAGAATGGAAGAATTGTTTTTCCCGAAAAGTCAAATGCTTCAAGGAAAGTGAATACAGCCATCGGCATAGTTCCCCAGTAATTCGGATAGCCCAAAATAATAGTGTCGTATTCATCAATATTTTCGGGCAGGCTGACAAGTTCAGGTCTTGCATTGTTACGCAAATCCTTTTTTGCCTCGTCAATGCACGTCATATACACGGGCGAATAGGGATTTTTCATTTCAATTTTGAAAGTATCCGCAGAAATCATATCTTTCATCAGATTTGCCACAATTTCCGTGTTTCCTACTTTTACATAACGCATTGCACCGCCGAAATAATTTTCATCTGCCCTTGAAAAGAATGCTATCAAAGTTTTTGCCATATCAATGACCTCCGTTCTTTATTTTCTGAATATATTATATCATCAAACTATTGCAAAGTCTAATAGAAATCGTTTATAATTGATTTAATAATTAAATACCGGAGATGAACTTATGACAACAAAACAGATAGATTATTGCATAGAATTGGCACATACTCTCAATTTCAGCAGGGCAGCGGAAAATCAGTTTGTCAGTCAGCCGACATTCTCCTATCAGATAAAGCTGTTGGAAGAAGAAATCGGCTTTGCGGTATTTGAACGCAGCGGAAAAGGTACTTCCCTGACACCTGCAGGAATGCAGTTTGTCAGTTTTCTGACGAATATGCGTGAGGATTTGAAACGTGCCATTGAACAGGGACAGAATTTCAGCAGTAAATATAAGGACAATATTTCTGTATGTATAATAGTCAGACAGGCTTTGTATTTTCTTCCCCAAGCAATCAGGATTTTCACAAAGTCAAACCCCGATACACAAATCACACCGATATTCCGCTATGAAAACGGATTGGAAAGTTTTTTGAAAAATGAATGTGATATTCTCTTTACTCTCAAAGAACATACAAAACAACTTCCGAATGTTACAGTACACGATATTTTTACAAGCCGTATTTATCTCATAGCACAGAAAGAGGATCCTCTTGCGAAAAAGAATATTATCACGGAAAGCGATATTTACGGGAGAACGCTTATGGTAGGCGGCGGTTCACCGAATGCCCTGAAAGCCGTTCAGCACCGCCTTATTGCAACAGGCAAAATCGAATATTTCAACAGTGCCGACCACGATACAACTCTTACGAATGTTGCGGCAGGGCGTGGAATATGCCTTGCACC
>DBXL01000075.1:2641-2817 GCA_002309275.1 Ruminococcaceae bacterium UBA1213
AAGATGACAAACGGACATCGCTCAATTCATTCATAGAACTTCTGAAACGGCTGTATAGTGAAGCGGTAGTATTTCCGCTATAAAAATAACAGATACTGTCGGCAAAAGCCAAATATTTTCCTTGACGGTCTGATTGCTGTCGGCTATAATAAGACAAATAAAGAATTTTGAGGAGG
>DBXL01000078.1 GCA_002309275.1 Ruminococcaceae bacterium UBA1213
GTGACACATACACCGCCTGCCCAGCCAACCGCCCCGAAAGTAAATTTAAGCAGACCGACATCACAGCCGACAGTTGCCCCTGTACAGCCTGTTGCACCTCCGCCCCCTCCTGCACAGACGGCAAGTCCTACATTACCGATAGCGGATATAGACTGGGAAAACGACTTTAATTTCTGACAGAAAGAAGTGTTTTATATGAGTACAAGAGAAATGGCATATCAGATTTTTGAACAGTTGAATGAAGAACAACTGAAAGGGTTTATTGCAATGTTTCGTGAAATATATCCTGTCAAAGATGATGAACAAAAAATAAGAGATGAAGCCTTTGAAACTCTTGAAAGTTTAAGAAGAAGTGTTCCTGATTTTGATGAAAAAAAAGAGTTGGAAGAGTATCGAAAGGAGAAATATGGAATATGAAAATCCTTATTGATACGAATGTTCTTATTGATTACATTTTGAAAAGAGAACCTTACACTGAGTCAGCCGAGAAGATTTTGTTTCTTTGTAAAAACAGAAAGATTGATGGTTGTATAGCGGCACATTCGGTTATGAATATGTTTTATATTTTACGAAAAGAAATGACTGTCAATGAAATCAGATTATTTATCGTTTCATTATCAAAAGTAACTGATATTATCGGTGTAGATAAGCCTAAAATTTTCAGAGCGATAGTGAATGAGAATTTTAAAGATTTTGAAGATTGTGTACAGATGGAATGTGCAAAGGAATTTTGTGCCGACTATATCGTCACGAGGAATATCAAAGATTTTCAAAACAGTGTGATAAAGCCTATTTTGCCCGATGAATTTTTGATGAGGATTAAAGAATGAAACTGAAAAAACTTGACTGTAAATTGACAGTATGCAAGGTTGCGTCAGTCAGTGACATCAATTTGTCAGATGACTTTTATTTCATAGGCAGAACTTACGAGGAAATATCTGTTGTGTGTGAAACGGGCAAAACTCCAAATAACACTACTGCGAGAGAAGACGGCTGGAAAGGCTTTTATATTACGGGAACGCTTGATTTTTCGCTGACAGGGATATTGTCTGAATTATCTGGAATACTTGCCGAAAATAAAATAGGAATTTTTGCCGTATCAACATACAATACAGATTATGTTCTTGTGAAAGAAGAAAATTTTGAACGGGCGTTGAGTATTTTAGCCGAAAACGGATATACGATTTCATAATGTTACGCAAATTGAAGAACAACTTTAATTTCTGACAGAAAGAAGTGTTTTATAATTTGAAGAACAGGGTAAAATTAAGGAATATTAAAGTAAAGGATAAAGAATATTTGTGGTCTTATAATTTCGATGATATGGATTTTGTAAATTATCCTTATTCGTATTACTTATTTGTACCTAAAAATAATAAGCGTCTTAAAGTAAGAGTGTATTTTACAAAGTATGAGCCGCAGATGAAGTTAAATGCTTACAGCAATAAAGAGGGCGTTGAATGTTTGTTCGATGGTCAGAAAACAGAATTGAATTTATGCAGACCATATTTTGCAGGACAAGTTATAGAGTATGTTTTTAAAAATATTTGCGGTTATACGGACAGCGGAGAAGTCAGTATAAAAGACGGTGAAAAAATATTGGAAAAAATAGGCTATTCGGATTTTTACAGGATTTTATGAAATATGAAAATTTGTTTTTGAGGGGTGACGGAATTTGAAAGATTATGCAGCAATCAATGCACATCATATCGGGAATATGCACATACAGAAAAATCTGCCGTGTGAGGATTTTTCCATGTCGTATGAAGATGACAATATGGCGATTGCCGTGATAAGTGACGGTCACGGGGACAGAAACTGTTTCCGCAGCGGCAAGGGGGCGGAAATTGCATGTAATACGTCTGTTGAGTTGTGCAAGAAGTTTTATGAAACGTGTGAAAGCATGGTCAGCGAGTATGGAAAAGATGCATTGGAGAACGTGCTGAAAGGTCTTGAAGCGGAGATTGTAAAGAACTGGAAACAGAATGTTTTGAAAGATGCTGAAGAAAATCCCTTTACAGACGAGGAAATTGAAACAACGTCAGAGAAAATGCAGGAGATATACCGTACAGGAAAGAAAATTGAAAAGGCGTACGGCTGTACACTGATACTGGCATTTATGACGGAGAAATATTGGTACGGCTTGCAGATAGGTGACGGAAAGTGTGTATCTGCTTATGATGACGGCGTATTTGTTGAGCCGATTCCGAAAGATGAAAACTGTGTTGCCAATTATTCAACGTCATTGTGCGGAGAAAATGCAGAATTGAATTTTATGCATTATTACAGTGACATAGTGCCGAAAGGAGTATTTGTATTTTCAGACGGCGTAGAGGAGAGTTTTGACCGGTCGGGATTGTATAATTGTCTGTATTCCATAGATGTATGGCTTGAAAAGGGCAGGGACACGGCATTGGAAAGTATCAATGACCTTTTGCCGAAGATAAGCGAGGGCGGAAGCGGAGATGATGTGAGCATAGCGGCAGTCTTGGCAACAGAAAAAGCACTCATGCCGCCAAAGAAAACGCCTGAACAAGTGGAAGATTTGGTGAATGCGTATGCGGCGAAACTGGAACAGTGTGATGAAGATTTAGAGAATATATATCACGAATTGGATGAACTGAATGCCGAACTGAAAACGGCAAAAGAGAAGCTGTCGGAGATAGAGGAAAAAATTGCATTGAAACAGGCAGACGTTGAAGAATATGAAGATGCACAAAGCAAGGCATACGAAAATATGGAAAAGGCTAAAAAATACAGGATTTCAGCCGAAAAATTCTGGCAGAAGAAATTTGAGCAGTTGGGAATTGTAAAAGAAGAATAAAAATTCTGCCACCGGGCAGAGAATGTTGAAATAAACATTCGTTTACACATCGTTAGGTCTTTGAAGATGTGCAGGCGAATGTTTTTTATTTGAAAGGAGAATGAAAATGAAAAATCCGTTCAGGTCACTGACAAAATTTGAATGGTGTCTGTGGACAGGCTCAGTTGTGGCAGTGACAGCGGCATTTTTGATATACTCAACGGATTATTTGACACTAATTGCATCGGTAATAGGTGTAACGGCATTGATATTTGTATCAAAGGGAATGGTTTTCGGGCAGATACTGTGTGTAATATTTGCCGTATTTTATGGGATAGTATCCTATTTTTTCCGATACTACGGGGAAGTGATAACCTATTTGTGTATGAGTGGACCAATTGCATTAATGAGTGTCGTATCGTGGATAAAGCACCCTTTTGAAAAATCGGAAGAAGTGGAAGTAAACCGCATGACAAAAAAGCAAATTATGATTATGGTGATATTGACGGCAGGAGTGACAGGAATATTTTATTTTATATTGAAATGGTTTGGGAATGAAAATTTGATTTTAAGTACGTTTTCGATAGCAACAAGTTTTGCGGCGGCATATATGACATTTATGAGAAGTGCATATTATGGAGTGGGGTATGCGATAAATGATGTGGTACTGGTAGGATTATGGGGATATGCCACGATGAAGAATATTTCATATATGCCGATGACGGTATGCTTTGGAATGTTTTTTATGAATGATATATATGGGTTTGTGAATTGGCAGAGAATGAAAAAAAGACAAATTGATAAAGAAAAATCGAATTGACAGCTAAAAAATACAGTGTTATAATTATACCATTATGCATTAAGAAAGCGTGATGTTGATTGAATAAGAAGTATAAAGCGATAATTTATATTATTTTGTCGGCACTGAGTTTTTCATTTATGAATATGTTTGTGAGAATGGCAGGGGATATACCTGCATTTGAGAAAAGTTTTTTCAGGAATGCAGTGGCACTGATATTTGCGACAGTTGTTCTGATAAAAAACAAACAGAGTTTCAAATGGAAAAAGGGCAATTTCAAGTATCTGTTTTTAAGGTCGTTCATAGGCTTGATAGGGATTGTATGCAATTTTTATGCATTGGGACAGATTCCGCTTGCAGATGCATCTATACTTAATAAAATGTCGCCTTTTTTTGTGATTATCTTTTCGATAATCATATTAAAAGAGAAGCTGACATTTTTACAGGGGATAGCGGTATTCACGGCATTTATAGGAACACTTTTTGTGATAAAGCCGTCTTTTCAGAATATAGACTTGGTGCCGTCACTGATAGCCCTGCTGGGCGGAATGAGTGCGGGATTTGCTTATACGATGGTGAGGATACTCGGAAACAGGAAAGAAAATAGTTCATTGATAGTATTTTTCTTTTCGGCATTTTCATGTATTGTGACATTTCCGTCATTTTTTATTAATTTTCAGCCGTTGGAATGGTGGCAGCTGCTTTTGTTGATAGGTGCGGGACTTGGTGCAACAGGAGGACAGTTTGGAATTACAGCGGCATACTGTCATGCACCTGCAAGGGAGATTTCTATATATGACTATTCGCAAATCATATTTGTGACACTTCTGGGATTTGCATTTTTGGGAGAAGTGCCTGATATGTACAGTATTATAGGATATATTCTGATATGTGCGATGGCACTTTTGATGTTCTTGTATAACAATAACAAGTGGATATTTAAAAAGAAAAGTGATTGACAATCAAAGTGCAAACATATATAATAGGGCTATATTTCGGGAAAGGGGAATACGATGGACGAAAAAAATAAATCTTCATCTGTAATGAGATTTTCACCTGAAACGGATTTTGGACTGAGTGACAAGCAGGTTGAAGAACGTAAGAAGCAGGGGCTTTGCAATGGTAATACAAATATGCCTACGAAAAGTATCCGCAGGATATTTTTTGACAATATCGTAACGGTGTTCAATATTTTGAATATTATTCTGGGACTGGCAGTATTTTATGTAGGTTCCTATAAAAATATGCTGTTTCTGGGAGTAATGTTTTTTAATACAACGATAGGTATTTTTCAGGAAATAAGGGCAAAGAAAACGATTGATAAATTGTCGATAGTGTCAGCAACAAAGGCGAATACCATAAGGAATGGCAAAAGATGTCAGACTTCGGTGGAGGAACTTGTACTTGATGATGTAGTTGAGTTTTCACAGGGAAATCAGATACCCGTTGACTGCAAGGTTCTTTCGGGTGAATGTGATGTCAATGAGTCGCTTTTGACAGGTGAATCCGACGCAGTGCATAAATGTGCAGGTGACATGATGTTGTCGGGAAGTTTTGTGATAAGCGGAAAGTGTCATGCACAGGTCGAGAAAGTCGGAAATGAAAGCTATGCGGCAAAAATTTCGGCAGAGGCAAAGTATGCCAAAAAAGTAAACTCTGAGATAATGTACACTTTGAACTGGATTATTAAGGCATTGACAGCGATAATATTACCGCTGGCGTTAATAATGATGTGGAGGCAGTACAGCATACCGAGTGAACTTTCGGGAGTGATAGAAGGGAATTTATTCGGAGGAATAGACGCACATACGCAAAAAGCGGTTGTCAATACAGTTGCGGCAGTTATCGGAATCATTCCTGAAGGATTGATACTTTTGACGAGTACAGTTTTGGCAGTAAGTGTCATAAGGCTGTCAAAAAGCAAGGTTCTTGTGCAGGAATTGTACTGCATAGAAACGCTTGCAAGGGTAGATGTATTGTGTCTGGACAAGACGGGGACAATTACAGAAGGCTGTATGGAAGTGGCAGATATTGTGGTATATGCGGACAGTACGGAAAAGGAAATTCTGGAAGATATTATGTGCGGTCTGACACATAATCTTGATGATACCAATGCAACTTTCATGGCACTGAAAGACAGATTCAAAGAGCCGTCACACATGAAGGCGGAAAAAATCGTGCCGTTTGCGTCAGAGAAAAAATGGTCGGGGGCATATTTTAAAAATCGTGGTTCTTATATCATGGGAGCAGCGGAGTTTATACTTGACAAAGTGCCTGATGATTTGCGAAAAATTCTTGACGGTTATTCAAGAAATTACAGGTCAATTATACTTGCCCATTCAGATAATAATTTCAATGGGAACGACCTGCCGAAAGGGATACAGGTATTGGGAATTATTTTGCTGAATGACAAGATAAGGGCGGAAGCACCGCAGACTTTGCGGTATTTTGCAGACCAGAAAGTGAATGTGAAGATAATTTCGGGAGATAATCCAATCACGGTGTCAGACGTTGCAAGACGTGCGGAAGTAAAGAATTATGATAAGTATATAGACGCAACGACTTTAAAGACAGATGAGGATATTAAAAAGGCGATTGAGAAATACACGGTATTCGGCAGAGTAACGCCTGCACAGAAAAAGCAGTTTGTCGTTGCTTTGAAAGAAAAGGGACATACAGTTGCCATGACAGGTGACGGAGTAAATGATGTGCTTGCATTGAAAGAGGCTGACTGCAGTATAGCAATGGCGGCAGGAAGTGACGCTGCAAGAAGTGTGGCACAGCTTGTTTTGCTGGACTCGAATTTTGCATCAATGCCGAAAGTCGTGGCAGAGGGCAGACGCTCAATAAATAATATACAGCGTTCAGCGACATTGTTTATAGTCAAGACGATATTTTCCATTATATTGGCATTTATGTTTTTATTCATAGCAGTGCCGTATCCGTTCCAGCCGATACAGCTTACGCTTGTGAATGCGTTCACGATAGGCATACCGTCATTTATACTTGCCCTTGAGCCTAACAAAGACAGGATAAAAGGCATATTTATTGTAAATATCCTGAAAAACTCGATACCGGCAGGATTGACAACAGTAGTAAATATTATCATGTGTATTATAGTAATGCGGGTATTTAATCTTGACGTATGGCAGTATTCGACATTGTGTGTATGCATGACTTCGGCAGCGGCATTTATGATACTGTTTCAGGTTTCCGTACCATTCAATACTATCAGAAAGATATTGTTTGTATTGATGGTAGGCGGAATGGCAGTCGGAATAACGTGTTTCAGGGATTTCTACGGAGTTAATTTCTTCAATTTTGCCGTTATGGATTGGAAGATGATTTTGCTTGTAATAGGCATGACATGCGTATCACTTGTGATATTCAATCTTTTGACAAGACCAATGAAACGTTGGGCAAGACGTGTCAACAGAAGACTCAAAGGAAAGAGTTTCCGACCAAAAAATTCATAATTCATAATGCATAATGCATAATTATTGGTGTGCATTATGCATTTTTGATTTTTTGGGGGGATTGGAATGGGCTGCTGTAGGATAACGGATTTGAGGAGAAAGGAAGTTATCAACAATAAAACGGGGTGTCGGATAGGGTTTGTAGATGACGTGGAAGTCGATACGGTGACGGCAAAATTAGTGGCAATCGTGATATTCGGCAGATGGAGATGTTTCGGACTTTTGGGGAAAGAGGAAAATATCGTGATAAAGTGGGAGAACATATGCCTGATAGGAGAGGATACGATACTTGTAGATTACTGCCAGATAAAGAGAGAGAGAAGGAAATGGAATTTTCCGTTTTTTTAATTAAAAAAAAGCTTGCAATTTTGGAAAAGATATGTTATAATGTTCAAGCAAATCGCACGTCAGTCCTATTCATTAGGTGCGTGTAAAGCGTTGGAATTGCAGACTGACGGAGGAAAAAACCTAAGGAGGATTTTTAATAATGGCATCAGTAGTATCAATGAAACAGCTTTTGGAGGCAGGCGTTCACTTCGGACACCAGACAAGAAGATGGAATCCTAAAATGGCTCCCTATATCTTCACAGAGAGAAACGGTATTTATATTATCGACCTTCAGAAGACAGTAAAGAAACTTGAGGAAGCTTATAATTTTGTACGTGAGCTTTCAGCAGACGGTAAGTCTGTATTGTTCGTAGGCACCAAGAAGCAGGCACAGGATTCTGTAAAAGAAGAGGCTCTTCGTGCAGGTGCATATTATGTAAATGCAAGATGGCTGGGCGGAATGCTCACTAACTTCACAACTATCAGAAGAAGAATTCAGAGATTGAATCAGCTTCGTACAATGGAGTCTGACGGCACATTTGACCTTCTCCCGAAGAAAGAAGTTATCAAACTGAACCTTGAAATCGAAAAGCTTGAGAAATTCTTGGGCGGTATCAAAGAGATGAAAGACCTTCCGGGTGCATTGTTCATAGTTGACCCCCGTAAAGAGAGAATAGCAGTTGCAGAAGCTAAGAAACTCGGTATTCCGATTGTTGCAATAGTAGATACAAACTGTGATCCGGATGAGATAGACTATGTAATTCCCGGCAATGATGATGCAATTCGTGCCGTAAAGCTGATAGCAGCTGCAATGGCAAATGCGATTATCGAAGGCAATGAGGGTAAAATGGGAGCTGCGGCAGTCGAAGAAACAGAAGACGAGGCAGTTGAAGAGTAATAAATAAACAGAATACCCGCAAGGCATTTTGCGGGTATTTTTTGAAGAAATATATATTTGGAGGTTTTTGAAATGGCTTTTACAGCAAAAGACGTAATGACATTAAGACAAAAGACAGGCTGCGGAATGATGGACTGCAAAAAGGCACTCACAGAAGCAGACGGTGATATGGACAGAGCAATAGATATTCTCAGAGAAATGGGACTTGCAAAGCAGGCTAAAAAGGCATCAAGAATAGCTGCAGAGGGCATGGCAGTTGCCTATTCAGACGATAAAGCAGGCGTTGCACTCGAAGTGAATGCAGAAACAGACTTCGTTGCAAAGAATG
>DBXL01000060.1:0-344 GCA_002309275.1 Ruminococcaceae bacterium UBA1213
TTGACACCTGCATTTTCCCAGTTTTTGAGGTAGTGGGCGAATGTATCGTCAAATGCACCCGAATATTCGAGAGATTCGGGAATGGTGATTCTCAACATTCTGTCCTCTGCCATGCTTTTGTGTTCAAATACAGGGATAAATGAGAGAATGAGGAATATGACTGCCATGCCGAGAAGAATCACGATACCATAGCCGATATAGCCCATGCCGAAAGCAATACCCGAACCCATAGCGATAAGAATAGCGGCGATTTCATCTGCACTTCCCTGTGCACTTCTGAAACGTATCAGGCTGAAGGCACCGCCGATTGCCACGCCTGCACCGATATTTCCCTTGACGAATGC
>DBXL01000060.1:485-753 GCA_002309275.1 Ruminococcaceae bacterium UBA1213
GCGGCTGTCGGGGTAGTGGTAAAAATAGAATCAAACATAAATTGATCTTCCTTTCATTTCATAAATTTCTTGTGCGGAGAAGCTGATGTTTATAAGCCTCGCCGTATTTGGAGAAACTGCCTTTATAAATTTTGCCTTTTGTGAGAATACTCGACAGCCACAGCGGTACAGCCTGCTGTACTTTGACTTCCAATATCGTATAGCCGTCTTTCAAAAGAGAATTGCCGTCCATGGAAACCCTTAAATCAAGGTCTTCATATCTGTAACG
>DBXL01000060.1:812-1744 GCA_002309275.1 Ruminococcaceae bacterium UBA1213
TAAATAATCATACAAGCCGGTACAAGCGTCTGATAATAGTCACGGAACGTCGTTATTTCTTTATTGATCTGACCGCCTGCACAGATATCGCCCTCACCGTCGAAAAATTTCTTTACCAACGGAATCGTTGACTGCACACGTCTTTTATAGACAATTCCGTAGGCTTTTCTTTTCAGTTCAAGAAATACAGGAGATGTGTCCGTTGCGATACCGTAGGAACGAAGCCGGATTTTTTCTTTGAAAGGGGGCTTTTCGATAGAGGTTCGTATCAGCCTGTAATTCGGTGTATCATAATAGAGAGAGGCTATCGAAGTAAGTCCGAATTTGTCTATTTTCATGTGGTCTTTGACGCTTTCCTTGAAATATTCCGTCTGTTCGGGTGACAGGATATATTTCATTTCATAGCGTTTCATGACAACGATGGGATTGGATACGGCTGCCATTTCGATACCTCCTTTTTAAAGTGCTGCTTCCAGAGTGAATAGACCGTTTGCGACTTTTGCGGAAATCCTGCCGTCATGTGCCTTGACGATATCCTTGACATAGGAAAGTCCCAAACCGACGGCATTTTTATCTTTTGCATTGTCAAGAGTCGTGAACCTGTCAAAAATCTGGTCGATACTGCCGTTAGGCAAATCCGTATCATTGGTTTGCTGAATGATAATTCTGTCGCCCTGCTTTCTGAGAGTGAAAGCCGCTTTTGTCAGGGCATATTTCAGGGAATTTTCGGCAAGCTCCGAAAGAACTTTTTTCATTGCCTGTTCATCACCGTCAAGCGTGATATCGGGGGCTATATCCGATTCAAGCTGTATGTTCTTTGATTCAAATGCATTTTTCTGACTTTCAATAAATTCCGCAAGCATATCCGAAAGATTGATATTGGAGATAGTCATGTCTTTTTCTTCAAAGATGGCCAGTGCACCAAGGTCTTT
>DBXL01000060.1:1809-5673 GCA_002309275.1 Ruminococcaceae bacterium UBA1213
GGACCGTTCTTTCTTTCCAGAACTTCCGTATTGGCACTGATGACAGTAAGCGGCATTTTGAAATCCTGTTCGATATTGGCAATAAATGCCTTTTGCTTTCGGTCGGCTTCGTCAAACTGCTTGAAAAGACTTTTGCCTACTTTGACGAGTACAAGATAGCTTATCAGCAATACCAGCACTTCTCCGACAGCCGATATGATCAAAATTCGGTATGACGGCAAAAGCTCACGGCTTTGGTCTATCACGGTGACATATATCCTGTCATCTTTCTGATATACACGGTATCTGTAGGTGAGATTTGTCCAGCCTGTCGAATTGCCTTTATAAAGACTTCTTGCCAGCTGATAGGCTTCACTTTGCGTCAGTGCCGACATTCTGAATTCGACCAGTTCGGGACTGCCGTCCTTGTCTTTCTTCGGGAAAGAGTATGTGAAAAATCTCAGAGAAGCTTTCATTTCGGGGGAATCAGGTCCCATTTGTTCAAATCTTTTTTTACGGGGCACATTTTCGGTATTTTCTGCATTTTCCTGTTCGGGTTTGAAGAAATTGCCCGATGTGTTGGCTATCATTTCTGTCATGCGGTCGGCATCTTCCGAAACCATCGTGAAGTTGATCACGTTGATCACGGATAAAAGCACCGTGAGCAGTATGAATACCGCCAGTTCCGCATATAAGACAAATTTTTTCCTGACTTTATCCATTTTCAGCCACCGTCCTTTTCTGTAAATGATTGAGTTTATCCGTCAGTTCCTGCGGCAGAAACGGCAGTCTGATACAGTCATCAGCCATTTCGACTTTTTCTTTTTTCGCCGTTATGACAAGTGACGGTATTTTGTCATCTTTGAGAACTTTCAGTATCTCCCTGCATTTTATCCTCGGAATATTTTCATTGAGAATCACCGCATCAAATTTTTCAGCCGCTAATTTTGAGATCACCTGCGTTCCGTCAAAGACCGTCTGTACGGTATTTTCGAGAAGTTCCAGAAGTGTCTTGTATGATTTGAGAAAATCCCTGTCGGGATCGGCTATCAGTACATTCATTTATCTTCACCGCTTTCATCACGTTTTTCTTATTGTAAAATAACATTTTTTCCCTCATTTTAAAAATTTTTTAAATAAAAGTAAATAATTTCTTGAAAGTTTTCAACAGTCGGCAAAAGTACATTTATTCGATTGCAATAAAGATTGTATCATGTTACAATAAAGAAAAATCATGGACAGGAGAATTGACCGTGAAAAAGGCTTTTATTCTTGCATTATGCATATTTTTCCTATTTTCGTCCAAAGTATATGCCGCACATGATGATATATCGCTGACAATGTACCTTGATGGTGAACTGAAGCCCCAAAAGGCTTTTGACATATCTCTTTCTGTTGTCAGCGAATATGAAACAGGCTGCTGCCGTATCGGATTTTCCTATGATGACAATGCACTTGAACTGAAAAATATCTCCGTCAAAGACAAATCCGAAAACGATACCCTGTATTACACCGACACCGCCGGAACAGCAGATATCATTTATATGCCCGCAAATATGCATGATATCGTACTGAGATTGGCCCCCAAAAATGCGGCTGAACAATATGACTTTGAGGCTTTCCTGTATGAAGCCTGCGACCGTGACGGGAATTATCTCAAATCCGACACGATATTTGCATTTTCACTTGATGCCGCCGTCAATACCGAAATTTCACACAACTCCGCTGCGGAAAAAATCAGAGTGAACAACGATATTTCCAAAAGCAATGTATCATCGGCGAAAACAGAACCGTCTGCCCCAAATGACTATTCGGGAACATATCAGGTCAGGGAATCCGTCAGCCAGACATCTTTTCTGCTCTATGCAGGGATCGCCGCTGTATTTTTCGCCGCTCTTGCGGCAGTCTATAAAATGGGATTCAAACACGGAAAACATACCATAAAAAATGAAAACTGACTTTCCTCTGCAACAAAACAAGGGACTTTCCTTTTCAGAAAGCCCCTTGTTTACTATGTTTTTTTGGAGCTGATAATCAGACTTGAACTGACGACCTCGTCCTTACCAAAGTGATTTGTGCGTTTTTGAAAAATTGCTCCGTATTGCGAAAATCCAGTTATAATGCGGGTTTTGAGGTGTTTTCATCTCGTTTCAAAGTGCTTATTTTTGCCTGTTTTTGAATAAATTGTCCCCAAACTGTCCCCAGAATCAAATGCCGTTTGTGAATGATTCTTTCGCCGTTATTTCCCCGTCCGGCTGCCGATTATGGTGGTCGGGCGGGGATTATTTGTTTATTTACAACTACTTTTGATATATTAACAATTCAGTTTTTTAAACATACAAATTAATAGTTAATTTATTATATCAATTCTTTTAATCTACCAACATTCTTAAATATACTAGCCGGATATGAATCTGAAAAGTGTTCTTCCATAGATTTATACACTTGTTCCCATATTTCAACAAAGAGGCTTTCTGTTTTGTTTTTTATTTCATCTGATGATAAATAATTATCTGTAAAACCTTCATTTTCTTTAAGCCTATTCAGTATTAGGTGTAATAAAAAACGATTTCCATGAATAAAAACTAATCTTTTTCTTTGTGTCACTGTATTTTCAAATTGCTTAATACAACTATCAACAGCACGATATACTTGAACTCCATTATACAAGGAAAAACTATTGGTAGATCCATTAAATAGAATTTTATAAGGTGGTTTTTCAATATTTTCGGTCAGTGCGCCTATATTTCTTTTAACTAAGGCTACAATAGAAAGATCAGAAGATAAACATGCCTGTGAAATAATTGCTTCATCAAATGATATTTCTTTTTCAGGATTTTCAATTTTAGCTCCCGTTTTATACAGATATTGAATTCCTCCTAAGCTAAGCTCCATTCTAAGTCTTTCTTGTGTAGGATCTAGCGAGGCAAAGTCTTTTCCTTCAATTTTATTTTGTGTATTTGATAATTTAGTTATTTGAGCAGCTTGATCACTGTCAGCATTACCTATATCTATCATTTGAATTTGGACTTTAGCATCTGATATTAAACCAGGAGAATTTATATAAACCGATCCAATAACACCAGTTGTTTGTGCACCATTAACGACCGTAACACCTTCAAGTACAAAAAGTCCTACTTCTCTACCTGTACTATAAGCGGCCTTTTTAGTAATTCGTTGGCAAAGAATTTTAATTCCATTATTGTAATAAAAGAATTTATCAGGTTCTTTTGTTAATACATCTCTAATGCCTTGATTTACATCCGTACTGCCTTTATAATATCTAATATTTTTTGCAAAAAGACGATTTCCATATTGTTTATACCATTCTCCAACTGGAGTGAAGAATAAATCCAGAAAAACCTATATACAAGACCAAAAATTTCCGGCAACGTGCTTTTCACGCTGCCGGATAAGTTTTTTATAATTCAAATTCGCTTTCTCTATGGAATCCTTAACGCTCGCTTATTGATATGTTTATTCTATATGCATACTTTATTGTTGCTTTATGCTTTGCGAAACGGTCAAACCCGATACGCGGCGACTACAAAGCGTCCGTTTTCCGCATGGTAACTACAGGTCGAAAGCATAATGATCTGTGTTTTTTTTGCAGGGCAATCGCTTGTAAACATTACGGAAGCGTCTTTTATATCATTAACGAGCGCCTTATACTCCTCATCGCTGAGTTTACCTGCTCTTTCATTGTATTTGAACTCGTTCTCGCTGCCGATGGTGGTTCGGAAGGCGGCAAAAACACGATAAATACGGTTTTCGTTCACGGTGTCAAAATTGATATACGGGTGTTGCTCAGCCCAACCTTTATCTGCATAATAGTCAAGAGTGCCAAACATGGTGCCGATGTTCATATTATGAGCATAGATGACA
>DBXL01000138.1:0-5676 GCA_002309275.1 Ruminococcaceae bacterium UBA1213
AAAGAAGACTTTGAAAAAGAAATGCAGTCATGTTCTAAAAGAGTTGATTTGTTAAATGAATATGTAATAAAAAAATATGACAAGGCAGCGGCAAAAAGAATTATAGACGATAAGAGAAAAGAAACAATTCAGAATTTTGAAAACTGCTGTAAATTCATTGAAAGTACGTTAAGACCGCAATACAACGCATTTATACACTATGATTTTTCATGTGGGGAGATAGATAAACTTGTAGAGCAAAAGGCGGCGGAATGGTACGAAAAACCCCGTAATTTCAAATTTATTCCCTATTATGCTAAAAGGTATGAATGTAATGAAAACAAACAAAGCAAAAAAGCCGCTGAAAATCAAATTGCAAAGATACCGCATACAAAGCAATTCAGAAAACTTGATGATTTTTATTATCTTCTTGATCCAATCTGCACAGGCGTTTTTGACGGTGAAATGAATATTGAAACAAGTATGTTTGTGGCATTTATTGATTTTGAAAATTTGGACGGGGTTAAATTAAGCAAAAAGTTATCTTCTTATGAAAAATTTGTGTGGCATACATGCGTAAATCTTATTATTCAAGATGACCATGATATTTTAACCCTTGAGCAAATATATAAAGCTATGGGGAACAACGGCAAACCGAACAACACAATAAAAACTGAAATATTGGAAGCTATTGAAAATATGAGCAAGGTCAGAGTTACAGTAGATGTTCCCGTAAATAGTGAATTATATCCGGAACTTGACCAATTCAAAGGCACATTTCAATTATTGGCAACAAACACAAAACAGGCATTATCAAGGGGACAAATTGCCAAAAACTCTATACAAATACTTGAAAAGCCGCAACTTTTCTATTTTGCGAAAGCAATAAATCAAGTATGTTCTTTTCCTGCAACCGTTTTGGAAGTGCCGGTAAGCAAAACAAAAGCAAATATCACGCTTTTAAACTTCTTATTGCAGAAAATATTGAAAATGAAACTTAATGATTTTTCGCAAAAGGAAATTTTATTGAATGAAATGTATGTGCAATGCAATATAGACGATAAGTTCAAAAGAAGCCGCCTTATTAAAGAAAACGGCGGAACATTAAGAAAAATGTTGGATCATTTTACAGAATACAACTTTATACAAGAATATTCCATAACAACGAAGTATATTAAAATAACTTTTTGAAACAGTGCAGCAGATAGAATTTATCTGCTGCTTTTTTGTGACTATTTTTCCACTGGCGATTTTTTGTAACCACTGGACTTATTTTGTAACCACTGGACGTTTTTTGTAACCCACCTTTTTTTTTATCCTGTAAAATGTTTTAATTGAAAGAAAAAGCAGTTTGAGGAAAGGAAAAAACAATGAAAATAACCATATCAAATGAAACTATTCTGAATACTTTAAAATCCGCAAAAAAAATTCAGGACATTGCTAAAAACGAGTTAAACGAAAATATCAGTATTGACACGGCGATGATGTTAATTCATTCGTGTATGATGTGTGCTGAAATAGGAAGAGCAAGCGGACGCATTCACACCAACCATGTAATTTTGGACTGTGAAGTTGATTAAAAAGGGCGGTGCAACGGTATGAAAATAAATATCAATGCTGAGGAAGTCAAAAGGGCGTTGGAACTTTTAAAGCCCAACGATGAACTTTTTGAAATTCGTGGTATCAAGGGAAAAGAGAATATCAGCGGTTATTTTACTAATGCTGAAAATGCTATAAATGCCCTTGAAAGTTATAATTTTAGAGATACGGCAAATTGGCAAATATATTTTTCACTCAATAAAATAAATACTGCCTGTTATTCGAGAGAACAGTGCAACAAGTTCATTTCAAGCAATTATGGAAATAAACTTATCACTACAAGTGATAATGATATACTCAATTATGAATGGTTATTACTTGATTTTGATACCGAAAGACCGTCGGGAACATCTTCAAGTAATGAAGAATTGGAAAAATCACATCAAAAGGCAGTCAATGTATATCAGACTTTGAAAGAATATGGATTTAGTGAACCTATAACGGCATTATCGGGTAACGGGTATCACCTGTTATATAAAGTCAATTTTGAGAATACTCCCGAAAATGTACAGCTTGTAAAAAACTTTTTGGGAACTCTTAACCGCCTTTTTTCTGATAACATGGTTAAAATTGATACAAGTGTTTTCAATCCTGCAAGGATATGTAAATTGTACGGGACTATTGCGGCAAAGGGGACACCAACAGCGGAAAGACCTCACCGACAGGCTAAAATATTAACCGTTCCTGCTGAACTTTCGGAAACGTCAAGGGACTTGTTACAAAGTTTTGTCAATGAGCATGAGCAACCGAAAGAAAAGACCAACAACAGACGCTTACCGCAAAGGTACAGCGGCACTTCTTTCAATTTAGCTGATTGGTTGTCAGAGCATAACGTCCCGATCCGTTCCACTGACACAAAGAACGGGGACAATTATTATATTTTGGAAAGCTGCCCATTTAATCCAGAGCATACAGGGAAAGACAGTGCAGTTATTCAAAAAGCAGATGGAACTTTATGCTTTAATTGTTTTCATAACAGTTGCAGTGATAAAACATGGAAAGATTTCCGCTTGTTTTATGAGCCTACTGCATACGATAAGAAAAACGATGGTTATAACGTAAGTATCGGGCAAAGCGGTTTATACGAGCATTCACCATTTGAAAGCGATGAAGACATACAAAAAGAACACGATGAAGCTATAAAAGCCGCTGCAATAGATGTCTTTGATAAAAAAGTTTTCGAGTACATTGACAATTACTATTCTGTGAGAGATTTCATGATTTTTTGGGCGGAACTGATACCACACGCAAAACAGCAAGGTCTTTATGATGAATTTCAAGACTTGATGATAGAACAGAAAAAAGAAATTGCCAAAAGAGAAAAACAGCTAAAAAAAGAAGAACTTAACAGGAATAAAAGCTATAACGTAGATGAAACGGGAAAAATGACTATTGAGAATTTGACTTTTTTTCTTGAGCAGAATAATATCAAAGTCAAATATAATATCATAAGTCACAGAATGGAAATAGAGGGCTTTAAAAGCGAAAATCAAGAACAAATTGAAGAAAATGCCCCCGCATTGATAGAAGATCAGCTGAGATTAGAGGGTAATACACAATCAAGAATTGCAAGTTATCTGAATGTTTTGGCAGCAAGAAACAGTTACAACCCGATTTTAGACACAATCAACTCTACTGTATGGGACGGCAAAACCCGATTGAATGACCTGTTTAAACTTTTGGGAATTGATACAAACACAGATGAAAACAAATATAACAGGATATTTTTAAGAAAATGGCTTATGCAGTGTATTTGTGGATTACATAACGATATGAAAAAGCCGTTCAGTCTTGATATAGTGCTTGTTTTTAAGGGCAAACAAGGCACAGGAAAGACAAGACTGCTTGAAGCCTTGACACTTGATAGCCGTTATTTCGGCGATGGTGTAGTGCTTGATGTCAGAAACAAAGATGACATTATGCAAAGCCTTTCAAAATGGATCTGTGAATTGGGCGAAATTAGCAGCACTTTCAAAAAGGATATAGACAGCCTGAAAGCATTTATCTCAAAAAGCGTTGATGAATTTCGTGTTCCTTACGGCAAAACAGCGGTACAATATCCCCGTATGACTTCTTTTTGCGGTACAGTCAACGAAGATGAATTTCTGATTGATAGGACAGGAAACAGGCGTTTTGCTGTAATTCCGCTGCAAGAGGATTTATATATTGACTATGACGATATAAAAAACTTTGATTTCCTGCAACTGTGGGCGGAAATAAACAAGTGTATTGAAAACATGGTGAAGAATGGAAAGAGTTATTCTGAAATATTCCGCCTTAATCGTTCAGAGATACAGGAACTTGAAAGAAGAAACGGTGTATTTATCAAACCCGTTCCGGCACAAAAGGAAATTGAAGATATTATTCAAATGGGCGATAGTTATAACGGAAATTACGCTATTGAATGGCAGTATATGACCGTTGCGGAATTTGCGAACCATTGGAACGAGTATTTGAAAAGATATAGTGTGCAGCAAGTCGGAATTGCTTTAAAAGCATTGGGAATAGATACCGAAATAGTAAAAATTAACGGGAACAAAAGACGATTGAAAAAACTCCCGATAAGAAACTTTGAAAAGAGAATAACCACTTGATGAAAGAGCCGTTGACTTGATAAAGGTTGACGGCTTTTTATTTGCAAACAATCAAGGGGAACAACGGGGGAACAACGGGGGACTATCAAATTTTTTTTCGATTGCCCCCCAAAAAAGCTGATTATCAAGCCTTTTTTTTAGGTGTGAACAAAGGGACATACAGAAATGCTATATAACTTAAAAAAACAGTATATTTTTTTGTATTGTATAAAACATATTATTTTTTTATGCTTTTTGAAGTTTGAATAAAAAATCGTATGTTCCGTATGCCACCATAATAAAAAAGCCGCATAAATACTATAAAAAATCGGGGACAATCAAACATTTTTTTGATTGTCCCTTGTATGCCACCGTATGCCACCGTATGATATAAGGGGGAATATTTTGAAACTTTATGCAGCGGCACGGCAAAACGCCGTGTAATATTCTTTTCGCAAAATTCCAAATATTATTTTTTCTGAAACTCTCCCAAATACAATAGTTAATTGTCTATACAATGCCGCTGCATACATGATCCACAATCAGACCGACACCCAACAAGGGCAGAACGGCAGCGGCAGGGGGATTCAATCAGCATAAAAATATTCCGATCTCCTAAACTTTGGGGAGATTAAAAGGACTCTCCAAAAATGGGGACTCCTCAAAGTTTAGGAGTCCGCAAATTTGCGGAGTCGGGGGACAGCTCAAAATTGAGCTGACCTCAACCAATCTCCACAAAATTGTGGAGAGCTGAAATTTTAGCTGACATCAATCCAAAAAAGGATTGACCAAACACATTTTTTTCGGAATAAAGGGAATTTTTTCCGCAAAATAGAGGGCTTGCGATGTATCGGACAGAAAAAGGAAACTTTTTGATACTCCCCCCATGAAAACAGGTAGGGGGAACGACTTCCAAACCGTTACAGCCCTTACATCTTTTTGAACGCATGACGGATTTTCAAGCCCTCCACCCGAAAATTAAAGGACTTTTTGACGGATTTTACACGGATTTAGAAGAATTTAGGCGAAAAAAATTCATTTTCGGAAAATCTCACAGTATAAAGAAAAAAGTGTTTTTAAATTTTCATTTTGGGAAAAAATTGTGTGTGTATGCCCTACTGTACGATGTCCGAGCATTTCAAAAAAGCCTGTTGAGATATGCGGGGGGGATATTGTACCGCTGTATATCTGCATTGAAAGGGTAGCATTTGAAATGTAACCTTTCCGAACTCCGACAAAGAGCCTTGATGTATCGGAGCATGGACGGCTTGACAGTATCAAAAACCGCTGTATTCTCTCCATAGACAGACCGACAGCAAGGGGAATTTTCCTTTCATGGTATCAAATGCCGCTGCATTAGTACAAAAGAATGGACATAGCTGTAAAACGCTTATATTTGCGTTATACGAGAGTTTTTATTAAAGGGGTATAATTATACTCCTTACCTGTTTAGAACGCATACAGCGGCATTCTGAACGACATACAAGGCATTGAGAGAGCCTGTTATATATCCGTGTCGGGTATC
>DBXL01000138.1:5740-6143 GCA_002309275.1 Ruminococcaceae bacterium UBA1213
AGTCATTCAAGTATGCCGCTGTATGCTGTCATATAATGCCGTAGAATTGATTATACGGGGCATTTGAGCAATAGGGAATATAATTACATACCCTTGCAGAAATAGCCGTAGAAATGCATTACAGGCAAACAGACGGCATTGTATAGCCTTGTTGGAAGTATCGGGCAAACTCTGACCGCTGCCGATACTTTCCCACAATTCAAAAACAAGCCCATTTTCGATAGTTTTTGTTAAGGGGTATAATTATACTCTTAACCCGTTTAAATGCCGCTGTGGGCGTTCTGAGAGGGCATACAAGCCATTCTGAAAGCAGTATTATAAAAAGCCGCTGCATTTAGTATTCTGAGCAAGTGCAGCGGCATAATATAGCCGCTGTGTTTGTAATACGCTGTAATACGGTGTA
>DBXL01000174.1:0-4624 GCA_002309275.1 Ruminococcaceae bacterium UBA1213
TGACGCATCTGCTGCTGCATCTGCATTTGCTGCATATTTACATTGGAGGCATTGTTCATAAATCCGCCGGCGGCGTTCATGCCCATTCCGATACCCATGAAAGCACCTGCCGCACCGTTGGGATTAGAACCTGCTGCTTCGATACCTCTTGCAATAGATGTCTGCACAAAGGTTTCTCTCATGCTCGGATCATTGTATATAACCGTTTCATTTCTCTTCTGGAGGAGCTTCTTTGTATCGTCATCATAGGTTATGCTTGAAATGCCGACATTGACGATTTCAAGACCTCTGCTTTCGCCCCATACAGGGTCGAGAGCCGTTCTCATATACTGTGAAAGCTTTCCGGTCTGGGTGGGGATTCTTGAAAGCTGTATTCCGTCAACGGACATATTGCTGAGAGCCTCGCCCAATGCACCAAGATACTCTGACATGAAAGTATCATTAAGGAAGTCGTCAACTTCAAGACTTGCACCCTCGAATATGCACTCATGGGGAATCACTTCATTAAAGAATTTCCAATAGTCAGTAACTTTGATAGAGAATGTACCGAAAGCCCTTACAGCAACGTCAATCTGATATTTTTCGTCAAAGAAAGGCACGGGAGTTTTTGTACCGAATTTGATACCCTCCATAGTACGAAGGTTGATATAAATAACTCTCTGTTCTTTATACTGATTACCGCCGAATTTGATTCTGTCCCAGACATCGGAAAACGTCTTTTTGAACTCACCGTTGAAGAATGACGGTGCAGACGAGTTCGACACGGTATAATAACCGGGTTCTGCGGAATAGTCAACTACCTTACCGCCGTCCACAAGACACATAAGCTGATTGGAGTCAACAAATATTTTGGAGCCGTTGGAAACGACGTTGTTAGCACGCTTGGTATTGGTATTTCTGCCTGTACCGTCATCAGCGAATACGCCGGGGGCAACAACCGTTCTCGGTCCCATGTGATAGGGGCGGTATGCGTCAAGATAAGAATCCGCCAAAGTTCCGCCTACTGAATTTAAAGCTGCTCTAATAATTCCCATTGTAACCATCTCCTTGAAAATATTTGTAGTTGTGTGATTTTTCTTCTATTCAATATTATTATACTACTACTGATAAGATTTTGCAAGAGTAATCTTGATGAAACGTGTAAAAATATATATCGTATATGATATTTTTGCCGTATAATCTGCTTAAAAATATTGACAAAAAAAGTATTTTTATAATATAATGATACGAGAGATATGTACGGAAATTTTTTAGGAGTGTTGTTTTATGAATGGTTTGCTGAATTCAATGTACAGGTATCCAGGCAGCTCAACGTACAAGATGAGTGCAGAGGAATTGAGGGAATTACTTTCACTTGTGCCTGTATGGATTTATATTGCACTGCTGATAGTGTGTTTACTGCTGGGCGTGATATGTACGATAGCCTACTGGAAGATATTTGAAAAAGCAGGTGAAGACGGCTGGAAAATACTGATTCCTCTTTATAACAGCTACATAATTGCCAAAATCGTTTATGGAAACGGCTGGAAATTTCTTTTTTCACTCATACCTATTATACGCTATATATTCCCCATTATGCTGCTGGTCAGAATGGCTCAGGCATACGGCAAAAGTACCGGATTCGGCATACTCAATGTATTTTTTCCCGAAATAGGCTTGCTTTTGCTTGGTTTCGGGAAGTGCGATTATGAAGGACCGATTTATTCATTTATGTAAAAAACAGCAGGCTGTCACTGAAAAGATGTGACAGCCTGATTTTTATGGAAAGTATTTTTTAAAAGTTCTCTGGAATGCCATAAAATTATCACTCGGTTTTGAGGGACTGGACATCACGGCAAATTCGATTGTCCTGAAGTCATACAGATAGTCTTTTAACACGTTTGCCCAGACATCTGCAACGATTTCGGGGGGATTTCTGAAAGCCCCGCAACCGAATGCACCCAATACAAGCACTTCTTCCTTTTCGGACTTTGCTATGTCAAGAATACGTCTTGCACGGCGTTCATGTATTTCTCTCAGTTTGCTTTCTGTAATTCCTGTATGCAGTCTGTTGAGATTGGGGGCAGCACACGTTATGACATCAACTTTATACTGCTGATTTTCGGGCAAATATTGATATGCCCCGTCATCAGACTTGAATACAACTATTTCAGGCGAGAATATGCAGTCATCATTATAATTCAAATTCATCTGACCGTTTCTCACCATGAAGTCATGTTTTTGATGAAAGTTCTTTACGGTATTTTTTTCGCTTATGGCAAAATACAGTGTACTGCACCTGCACAAACACTCTTCCTGTGCTCTTGCACCTGTTTTCACACCGCCTCCGGCGTGTCTTGCAGACGCAAAGTTTAAAACGCATACTTTTTCATTTTTATAATTTTCCGCTGCCTGAAAAGTCCTGTTCATTGAAACAAACACTTTTGCAGGCTCTGAAAATTTGGGAGTTTTTTCAAAAGGCTTTATCTGTGAACTGTCCGAAATAATATACTGATTTTTAACTGTATTTTCAACGGCATTTTTCAAATAGTCGCTGTTGTTATATATTTTTTCCGTATCTGCAAAAACGGCTACTAAATTTATCACGAAATTTCGCTCCTTATAATTGCACATTGCAAATTAAACTCTTGCTACTCCTGATTTTCTTGCAGCAGCGATAACGGCTTCTGCAACGGTCTTTCCGACACGCTTATCGAATGCTTTCGGCAGAATATATTCTTCACAGAGTTCACTGTCATCTACGAGTGAGGCTATTGCATAGGAAGCGGCAACTTTCATATCTTCATTTATCTCTTTTGCACGGCAGTCCAAAGCACCTCTGAAAATGCCAGGGAATGCAAGCACATTGTTTATCTGATTGGGGAAGTCTGAACGACCTGTTCCGATAACCCTTGCACCCGCATTTTTAGCCAAGTCGGGCATAATTTCGGGAGTAGGATTGGACATTGCAAATACAATGGCATTTTCATTCATGGATTTAACCATATCTTCCGTTACGACATTCGGAGCGGATACGCCTATAAATACATCTGTATTTTTCATAGCATCTGCCAAAGTGCCTGTAAGGTGTTCACGGTTGGTTATTTTAGCCATTTCAGCCTTTTCGGAATTCAAACGGCTGTCGCCCTCGCATATAATACCCCTGCTGTCGCAAAGAGTGATATGCTGTACACCCATATTCATAATATGTTTAGCGATAGCGATACCTGCCGAGCCTGCACCGTTCATGACAACTTTAATGTCTTTAATATCTTTCTTAACGATTTTGAGGGCATTCAGCATAGCAGCGGCAACGATAACGGCTGTGCCGTGCTGGTCGTCATGGAATACGGGAATATCACAAATTTCTTTGAGTCTTCTCTCGATTTCAAAACATCTGGGAGCGGAAATGTCCTCAAGATTGATACCGCCGAAACTGCCTGAAATGAGATAGATGGTTTTCACGATTTCGTCAACGTCTTTGGAACGTACACACAGGGGGAAAGCGTCAACATCGCCGAATTCTTTAAATAAAGCACACTTGCCCTCCATAACAGGCATACCTGCTTCAGGACCGATGTCGCCCAAGCCGAGAACGGCTGTACCGTCAGTGATAACGGCAACAAGATTATTTCTTCTTGTAAGCTGGAAAGATTTGTCATAATCTTTCTGAATTTCAAGACAAGGCTCTGCAACGCCCGGAGTGTAGGCAAGGGAAAGTTCTTCGGAATTGGTGATAGGCACTCTTGAAACAACTTCAATTTTGCCGTTCCATTCATAGTGCTTTTCAAGTGACTGTTCTCTGATATTCATTTTCATAGTCTTCCTTTCATTTTACGAATGAGATAATTATATTACAAATTTTCCGATATTACAAGCCCTTTTTTGAGAGTGGAGTGTGGAGAGTGGGGAGTGGAGTTGTGAATGTGCAGTAAAAAAAGGCATTGCCTTTTTTATATCGGGCAATACCTTTTTGTGTTCATTCACCGTATTCCATTTTGTACAAAGTGCCATTATCCAAAAGACTGAGGGGGAATATATATACTCTCAAATCGTTTCTATGTTTGTAGATGGGGTTTTCGGGAGTTCCTTCCATATATATGCGGTGCCATTTTACAACAACATATCCCAATGCACGCCATTCTTGTGTACCGCCGTCTTTATAAACTCCATGATATGGTACAAATAAAAGCGTGCCTATGATGAGAGTGACAATGGAGATGATAATAAGTCTTTTGACGGAAGTTTTCTTTTTAGGCTTGCTTTCAACGGGTAAATTCATTTCGGCTGTCATGGAAATCAACTCCTTTATGTGTTTATTTTCCAGCTTCCATTTTGCTTAAAGCGTCAACACTCAAAAAGCTGAACGGAAATACATATACTTTTGTGAAATTGTAGGGGGATACATCGTCAAAACGGTGTTGCCACTTTATGACAACATAGCCGATTGCCCTCCATTCTTCTGTACCACCGTCCATGTAAATTGTGTGATAGTATGGAGTAAGAAAAATTGCACCAATCAAGAGCGTGACAATGGAGATGATAATAAGTCTTTTAGGTGTGGTTTTCTTTTTTTTTACTTTGATATTTTCAATTTGAGAATTTATTGTTTTTATCATAAAAATCAGCTCCTTTTTGTTTTTTT
>DBXL01000174.1:4789-19160 GCA_002309275.1 Ruminococcaceae bacterium UBA1213
AAGACGTGCAAAGCAATTACTTTGGCAGTAATTTTTTCATCGGGATTTTCCGTGCTTGTAAAAATAATCGTGTCATTGACGTTAATAAGCTTTCTTTTTTCGTCATACAGACGGAGTTCAATGGTTTTCGAGCCGTTTTTAATCATTTCAAAGGGTTCTTTATACAAGTGCATTTCATGTGTCATAATAATCACCTCTGCAGTTATCATATCATATTTTCGCAAAAAAGTAAACACTGCATACCTGTCAAAAGATATGCAATGTTTTTGTAAGATGTGTTAAGGGGTTTAAATTTTTGCGAGGTCAGGCTATTTTTTTGTGCAGACGCAGGCGGTCTGCAATCATGGCAATAAATTCGCTGTTGGTAGGCTTGCCACGGCTGTTGTGAATGGTATAGCCGAAGTAGGAGTTGAGAATATCAACATCACCTCTGTCCCAGGCGACCTCAATAGCGTGTCTTATCGCCCTCTCCACACGGGAAGAAGTGGTTTCATACTTCTTTGCGACAGACGGATAAAGCTCTTTTGTGACAGCATTGATGATTTCGGGGCGTTTCACGGACATGATGATGGAATCACGCAAATAATGATAACCCTTGATGTGTGCAGGTACGCCTATCTGATGGAGAATATCCGTGACAGTGACTTCAAGCTGATGGTCAATGCTGTAAACCTCATTGTTATTGAAGATAATCTCCTCTTTGCAGATGATAAGTTCTGCAATTCTCTCAATGAGGTCTGAGGGGCGGAAGGGCTTTATGACATAGTAGGCAGCCCCTGCACTGAGAGCCTCTTTTTGAAGCATAACGCTGTCAAAGCTTGACAGTATGACGAAAACGGGAGGATCAACATCTTTTATATTTTTAATTTTATGCATTACGCCTACACCGTCCATACTGCTCATAAACATATCCATGAGAACAACATCAGGTTTAAAGCTGCATATACTTTCAACTACCTTTGTGCCGTCTTTTTCGCAGAATTTTTTCTCAAAACCGTTTTCTGCAAAAATATCTGACGAGCCTGTTTCAAATTCGGCAGAATCCTCTGCAATGAGTATTTTTAATTTGCCTTTCATATCAAATCCCCCAATAAATTTTTTGTGGTGAGTAGATATTACCATATCTTACCAAATTTGGCAATAGCTATTTTAAAAATTTTTGAATTTGATAATGATTAAACAATTTATGCGGCTAATGATAACTTGTTTTGTATAATAGTGCTGTTGAAATCAATCATATTTTCTGCAAAGACGGCATAACCCTCTGTTGTGTCGTTCACAAATACATGAGTGACGGCTCCCGCAAGCATTCCGTTTTGAATAATCGGACTTCCGCTCATTCCCTGAACGATACCGCCTGTTTTTTCAAGCAGGTTTTTGTCGGTTATTTTGATTATCATATTTTTGGAAGAGTTATTGTTGTAGCTTATATCTTCTATGGAAATATCATAGAATTTTGGGGAACTGCTGTCAACGGTGGTTAAAATCTGTGCATATCCCCGCTGTACTTCCTGCTTGAAAGCGACAGGGACAGTATTTTGTGAGAAATCGGGATGATAAAGAGTGCCGTAAATGCCGAGCCGGCTGTTGGCAGAGATAGTGCCTTTGGGAGAGGTGTCGGAGAAAATGCCTGTCAAAGCCCCGGGATTTCCGCAAATACTCTTTGTGACAGAGGTTATTTCGGCATTGACAATATCACCTTTTTCAAGAGGCATAAGACTTCCGCTTGAAGCGTCACAGATACCATGACCAAGTCCGGCAAAAGTGCCGTTTTCAGCGTCAATAAAAGTCATCGTGCCGATACCGGCACAGCTGTCACGCACCATTAAACCAATTCTGTATTTTTTCAGGCTTTCATCAAATACAGGGGTTATTTTGGTGAAATATTCCTTTCCGTCATGGGTGGCTTTCACTTCAAGGGGATTTCCCCTGCTTTTTTCAACGGCACTTAAAAGCTGTTCATTGGTATCGGTTTTTTGACCGTTCACGGAAAGGATAATATCACCATTTTGAATGCCAGCCTCATGCGAGGGATTTTTATTTCCAACAGATGAAGTCCCCGATACAACAAGCCCGTCAGTATAAATTCTTATTCCGAAAGGCGTACCGCCCAATATAACATTTTTTCTTTGTGTGACATTCACATTCAGGTCTTTGACAGGAATGCTGTCAAAAAGCATGATTTTGGCATTTGACCTGTCAGAAGTATTTTGAGAACTGTCGAAAGCGGCATATATTGCGGTGTTGTCATATTTCACGGAAAGAGGAAATGAAAATTCATTTCCCTGCTTTGTGACAGAGAGTTTTGACGGAGTAAAATATGCCGTCAGTGCACACAGAATCAATAAAAGTCCCGTAAAAAATGCCGTCACAGCGGTGAAAGTTCTGATAAAGAGATATATTTTTTTATTCATTTGTATCACCTCCCTTAAAGGTAGTTTTGCCTGATTGCGAATGATTTAAAATGTCTTTTAAATGCCAAAGCATATGGATTTTTTGTGCAGAACTTACAAAGATTTAGCAATATTTTTGTAAGTCGGTTGACATTCCTTACGCAAAGATTTAGAATATAACTTGGGAAAAAATATTATGTTCGTGACAAAAAAAATTTGATTAACAGAGATGATAAAATATGATAAAAAGTATGACGGGCTACGGAAGATTTGAAGGCGTTATCGACGGCAGGAGAACTGTATTTGAAATAAAATCAGTCAATCACAGGTATTTTGAATTGCAGTGCAGAGTGCCGAGAGAGTGCGGGTTTTTGGAAGAAACGATAAAAAATCTGCTTTCAGAGCGTGTTTCACGTGGAAAAATAGATGTATATGTTTCCATTGAGGCAGATGAAAATGTTGCGGCAGATGTAAGGATAAACAAGTCTGTTGCAAGGGGCTATTTGGTGGCAATTCAGGAGATGTGTGAAATTTACGGTTTAAGAAATGATGTCACAGTATCGACGATTGCAGGCTATCCCGATGTATTGACAGTCAGCAAAGCCCCCGAAAATGAAGAAAAGCTGTCTGAAATCGTGAAAACAGCAGGCGAACAGGCTCTTGAAGGCTTCATTGAAATGCGGGAGAGAGAGGGCGAAAAGCTGAAAAATGACGTTCTGGACAGGGGCAAGCATATTATAGAAATAGTGTCGCAGATAGAGGAACGCTCACCGCAGATTGTCGAGGAATACAGGAATAAACTGTACGAGAGATTGAAAGAGGTTCTCGACAGCACGACAATCGATCCGCAGAGGATTTTAACGGAAGCGGCACTGTTTGCAGATAAAACCGCCGTTGCAGAGGAAACTGTAAGATTGAGAAGTCACTTTGCACAGTTGGAAAATATGCTGAATTCGGACATGGCGATTGGCAGAAAATTGGATTTTATCGTGCAGGAGATGAACAGGGAGGCTAATACAATCGGCTCAAAAGTTTGTGACGCTGACCTTGCACACAAAGTCGTTGACATTAAAGCCGATATTGAAAAAATCCGTGAACAGATACAAAATATTGAATAAATGAGGAATGAGGAGTTAGGAATTAGGAACGGATTGTTTTGGCAAGTGCGTTGTTTTGAATTGATGGAACTTGTTAAAGAAAGGTGATATTTATGAGCGAATTATCATATAACGGTATTTCTATTGATATTCTTGAACCTGATGAAGAAGAAAGCAAAAAGCATATAGAACATGATTTTGCTGTCCTTGTTCGTGAAAATATAGAAAAAATTATAAAAGAAAGATTTATCCCGTGGATTAAAGGAGAGAACTTTCCTAACAAAGATGATGACTTGATACTTGAAGGATTAAATATATATTACATCTGTTATGATTATGGCAGAATAATTGCAGAGTATTCTCCGACGGGAAAAGAGGATTTTTTTGGTCATTTTGAGTTTGAAATGGAAAGTTCCAATGATTACACATCGGATATGTTGGAAGCAGTGGCAATGGAAGTATATGTTTTGGGTGACGAGATTGTAAAAGTTGACGGCTATGATGTATAGATTGCCGTCAGTAAAGTTGAATACAAAAAATAATTGCACATTGCACATTGCTAATTGCTCATTGAAGAAACGGGGTGTTGTTATGCAGCTTGTCAATATAGGTTATGGAAATATGATTTCGGCTGAAAGGATAATTGCAATAGTAAGTCCCGACGCTGCACCCGTAAAGAGATTGGTGCAGAATGCAAGGGATAAGGGAATGTTGATAGATGCGTCATGTGGGCGAAAAACAAAGGCTGTTATTATTACAGACAGCGACCATGTTGTATTGTCGGCAGTACAGCCCGAAACGGTTGCCCACCGTGTAAGCGATGATAAAAATGAGGAATGAAAAGTGAGGAATGAGGAATGGAAAAAAAGGCGGTTTTGGTAGTCATATCGGGACCTGCGGGAACAGGCAAAGGAACGGTTGTAAAAGAGCTTGTAAAGCGTGGAAAGGCTGAAATTTCGATTTCGGCAACGACGAGAAATCCCAGAGGGCAGGAACAGAATGGTGTTGAATACCATTTTCTTACAAAGGAAAAGTTTGAAAGCATGATAGGCGAGGACGGTTTTTTGGAGTATGCCGAGTATTGCGGAAATTACTACGGCTCACCGAAAGCACCTGTTGATAAATGGATTGCAGAGGGAAAGAATGTCATATTGGAAATAGAGGTAGAGGGCTATCAGAAAGTAAAGGCAAAAAGACCCGAATGCATAGGGGTATTTATCATGCCTCCGTCAATGGAGGAATTGGAAAAACGCTTGCGTGGAAGGAATACCGAAACGGAAGAGCAGATTAAAAAGCGTCTTTCAAGGGCAGAGGAAGAAATGAAGCTTTCCGAGCTGTATAATTATGTGGTAGTCAATGATACTGTGCAGGAATGTGCAGATAGAATTGAAGATATATTCAAGAAAGAAACGAGTAACTGAGAAAAGGGGAATGTTTTTATGATGTATGAGAAATACACAAAACCGAATGTAGATGACATATTTGCAGGCAAGATGAGCAAATATGCTCTTGCCATAGCTGTTGCAAAGAGGGCAAGAAGAATTACTGATGATATGCGTCAGGATAAGGACAAAGTATGTGACAAGCCTGTCATAGTGGCTGTCGAGGAATTCAAAGACCATAAGTATATTATATTAGAGCCTGATGTAGATGACTGAACATCTTGTCGGAGGAGTTGCTGTTGAAAACACGCTGTATCACTTTGACAAGCTGTATGATTACATCATACCCGAAAATTGCCGTGACCATGCACAGACAGGCTGTCGTGTAATGGTAAATTTCGGCGGTTCACTCAGGCAGGGCATAATAATGGAACTGCATGAAACGGAAGATATTTCCAAATTGAAAACAATAAGTGAACTGCTTGATAAAGAGCCTGTTTTATCAAAGGAGCTTGTAAAGCTTGCATTTATGATGAAAGACAGATGTTTCTGCACGCTGTTCGGTGCGTGTCGTGCCATGTTGCCGACAGGACTTTCTTTGAGAGTGATGTACAGCTATACAGCGAATGAGCTTTCACAGCAGGAAATTGACAGCCTTTCGGAAATTGAAAAACAGGTATATTTCTATTTGAAGTCAAGGAAGATTCCCGTCAGGCATGACAGGCTTTTGAAAGCAATGGGACTTTCACAAGGCGATATATTCACGGAGATGTATAAAAAAAATATCCTGTCGAGGTCTGAAACTGTCAAGAAGCGTTTGCAGGATATTACCGTGAAAATGGTACATCTTGAAAATGACAGTGAAGATATAAATTACACTCCACAGCAGACGGAAGTTATCAATATATTGCGAATGTCAGACGTTTCAAGAAAAGAGATATTGTATTTTACAGGAGTGTCGGGCGGTGTAGTCGATAATCTTGTAAAGAAAGGCATTTGCAGTTATTATGATGACAAACCGCCCGAAATTCCCGAAAGTGAGATTCCCGTAACAGATGACAGGGATATTATCCTGACGGAAAAACAGCAGGCGGTTTATCATTCTTTTATCGAAAAATATGAAAGTCCAAAGCCGTGTGCGTCACTTTTATACGGCATTACGGGAAGCGGAAAAACATCTGTATTTATGAAACTGATAGACAGGGCTAATGCAGACGGAAAAGGTGTTATATGCATGGTGCCCGAAATAGCCCTGACACCACAGCTTTTGGCGAAATTCAAGGCACGTTACGGAAATAAAGTGGCTGTATTTCATAGTGGCTTGTCGCTTTCGGAAAGGCTTGCGGAATGGCGGAAGGTGAAAGAAAAAAAGGCAAATATCGCCGTCGGCACACGCTCGGCAGTATTTGCACCGCTTGAAAATATCGGTTTGATAGTCATTGACGAGGAGCAGGAATATACCTATAAATCATCGTCATCACCGAGATTTCACGCAAGGGAGCTTGCAAAAATAAGATGTGTGGAGAATAATGCACTTTTGCTGATGTGTTCGGCAACGCCGTCAATAGAGAGTTATTATTTTGCAAGCAAGGGCAGATATTCTCTTGAAACGCTTGACGAGCGTTTCGGGAATGCAAAACTGCCTGATGTGATAACGGTTGATATGAATAAAGAGGAAAATGCAGGAAATTTTTCAGGATACAGTTCAGTTCTGCTGAATGAGATACAGTATAATCTGAATAACGGACAGCAGTCCATTATACTTCTGAACAGAAGAGGTTATAATACATTTGTGATGTGCATGAATTGCAGAGAGGTCATCAAATGTCCGAACTGTTCGATTTCGCTTACATATCACAGTGCAAATAAAAGACTGATGTGTCATTACTGCGGATATTCGATTATACCGCCGAAAGAATGCCCGTCATGTAAATCCGATATGCTGAGATATGCGGGTGCAGGCACTCAGAAAGCGGAAAGTGATTTGCAGGAATTATTTCCGAGAGCAAAAATAATCCGTCTTGACACGGACAGCACTATGCAGAAATTTGCGTATGAAAAGAAATTGCAGGCATTTCAGAACGGTGAATATGATATAATGCTTGGCACGCAGATGGTTGCAAAGGGATTGGATTTTCCGAATGTAACGCTGGTAGGGGTGCTTTCGGCGGATTTGATGTTGCACAGTGATGATTTCAGGAGTTATGAGAGGACATTTTCTCTTTTGACGCAGGTGGCAGGGCGTTCAGGCAGGGGCGATTTGCACGGGCGTGCAGTCATACAGACCTATGAACCCGAAAATTCCGTAATAGAGCTTGCATCACAGCAGAATTACACGGAATTTTATAAAGATGAAATTCTTATGAGAAAAGCCATGCTGTATCCGCCTTTTACGGATATAGGCATAGTGGCATTCATAGGCAGGGACATGGAAAAAACACGGCTTGCTTCACAGAGTTTTGCAGACAGTCTTGCAAAGCTTGCGAAAGCGGAATACAGTGATTTGCCGATGAGAGTTTTGGGACCTTCGCCTGCACTTGTTTCAAAAATAAATAACAAGTACCGTTACAGGCTTACAATAAGATTTAAAAATACAAGGCAGTTCAGGGAAATGCTGTCAAGACTGCTGGCAGACTTCGGTAAAAACAGGCAGTTTTCCGACATAACCGCCTATGCGGACATTGACCCCGAAAACTCAAATTGAGAGTGGAGAGTTAAGAGTTAAGAGTGGAGAGTGGAGCTGTTTTGAAAACGGCTGATTTAAAGATAAAGGAGAGGGATTTATGGCAATCAGGAATATAGTCAAAGAGGGCGACAGGATTTTAACAAAGAAGTGCAGACCTGTTGAAAAATTTGATGATAAGCTTGCAGAGCTGATAGAAGATATGTATGAAACGATGGATAACGGCGGTGGAGTGGGACTTGCCGCACCGCAGGTTGGCATATTAAGGCGTATTTTTGTAATAGACATAGGGGAAGGCAGACTTGAATTTGTGAATCCCGAGATAATCAAGACAAGCGGAGAGCAGGAAACAAGTGAAGGCTGTCTGTCATGTCCGGGAGAGTTCGGCATAACAAAACGCCCTATGTATGTAACGGCGGTTGCACAGAACAGGCATGGCGACCAGTTTACCATTAATGCAGAGGGATTTCTTGCAAAAGCAATCTGTCATGAAAATGACCATTTGAATGGTGTTCTTTTCAAGGAGCATGTGATAAGAATGCTGGAACCCGATGAAATAAAGTGAGTGATTGTATGAAGATAGTATTTATGGGAACGCCTGATTTTTCGGTGCCGTGTCTGAAAGCACTGATTAACGACGGTAACGAGATAGTCGGAGTATTTACTCAAACGGATAAGCCCAGAGGCAGACGGGGAAATCAGTTATTGCCGTCACCCGTGAAGGTGTGTGCATTGGAAAATGATATAAAAGTGTATCAGCCGAAAACTCTGAAAGACGGAGAAGCTTTTGAGATAATAAAAGAGCTTGCCCCCGAAATGATAGTAGTAGTGGCTTATGGAAAGATACTGCCAAAGGAAATTTTGGATTATCCGAAATACGGCTGTGTCAATATTCATGCGTCACTTTTGCCGGAATACAGGGGAGCTGCACCGATACAGCAGGTCATTCTTGACGGCAGAACAAAAACAGGTGTAACGGCTATGTTAATGGACGTTGGACTGGATACAGGCGATATGCTGATGAAGTGTGAAACGGACATAGGCGAGAATGAAACGATAGACGAACTGCATGACAAGCTTTCGGAAATGGGTGCAGAAATGATAGTGAAAGTTGTGCATGACGCTGAAAAGGGCTTATTAAAGCCCGAAAAGCAAGATGAAAGCCAATCATCATATGTAGGAATGCTTACAAAGGACATGATGAAGATAGATTTCACGAAGTCTGCCAAAGAAGTGCATAATCTTGTAAGGGCGTTGACGGGAACGGCATTTCTTGGAGAAAAGCGTGTAAAGATATATCAAACGCTTGTCAGGAGTGACAGGGGAGAGGCAGGAAAAATATTATCACTTTCACCGCTCACGGTTGCGTGCGGAGAGGGTGCGGTTGAGATAGTGGAAATACAGCCTGAGGGCAAAAAAAGAATGTCAGCGGTTGACTTTGCAAACGGATTGAAGAATATGGAGATAAAGGAATTGAAATTTTCGTAAACGGGAGCGTTAATATGACAGAATCATCAAGACAAACGGCTTTTTCAGCTCTTATGCGTGTAGAGAAAGACGGCTCTTACTCAAACATCACGCTTGACACGGTACTTTCAAAAAGCAATTTATCACAGCGTGACAAAAATTTTGTATCGGGTATATTTTACGGTGTAATAGAGAAACGTTTATTTTTGGATTATAATATATCGGTTTATTCGGACAGACCTCTGAATGAGCTTGACAGGGAGATAGCAGTCATTCTGAGAATGGGGCTTTACCAGATATTTTTCATGGACAGCGTGCCGAATTGTGCGGCAGTGAATGAAAGTGTAAAGCTGTGCCATGAAAACAGGCTGGCAAATGCGTCAGGATTTGTCAACGGGGTACTGAGGGCAGCGTCAGAGGGGGAAGCAAAGCTTCCCAATCCCAAAAAAGGCAAAAGTAAATTTTATTCTGTAATGTATTCCTGTCCCGAAACCATAGTGGGAATGTGGAGGCACAGCTACGGCGATGAGATGGCAAAGGAGATGCTGATGTCGCTGGAAGGCAGACCGCCCATTAATGCAAGGGTGAATATATTGAAAACAAGTGCGGAGAGTCTGAAAAAGTCATTGGAGGAATCAGGCATATCGGCGGAATACAGTGACTGTACGGAAAACTGTTTAAAGCTTGCCAACACGGGAGCAATAGAAAATCTTGTGCAGTATCGGAAAGGACTGTTTCATATACAGGATACAGCATCACAGTTGTGCTGTAAAATGCTTGAAGCGCAGGAAAATCAAGTAGTTTTAGACGTGTGTTCTGCACCGGGAGGCAAAAGCTTTACATTGGCGGAAATGATGAATAACAAGGGAAAAATCATTTCATGTGATTTGTATCAGTCAAGAGTGGGACTGATTGAAAGCGGTGCAAAAAGGCTTGGTATCAATATCATTTCGACTGTCACGGGGGATTCGTCTGAAATGGAGTTTCCGATGGCAGACAGGGTATTGTGTGATGTACCGTGTTCGGGCTTGGGAATTATCAGAAGAAAGCCCGAATTGAGATATAAAGAAGATTTGGGGCTTGATGAACTGCCCGACGTGCAGTATGAGATATTGTGCAACAGTGCAAAATTTGTAAAAGCAGGGGGAATTTTAGTATATTCGACCTGCACGCTCAATCCTTGGGAGAATAATGAAAATGCAAGGAAATTTTTGGAAGAACATGAAGATTTTGAAGCATATGCTTTGAAGATACCCGAAAATATCAAAAGGGGTATTGAGGAAAATGAAAATGAACTGACACTGTTTCCTCACATAAACGATACAGACGGATTTTTCATAAGTGCATTCAGAAAGAAGTGAAGAGATGTCCAAAGATATAAAGTCGATGTATGAAGAGGAACTCAAAAAGGAGTTTACGGAAATGGGCGAGCCTGCATACAGGGCAGGACAGGTATATAAATGGCTGCATGAGGGTGTAAAATCCTTTGACGAAATGACGAACATTTCCAAAAAACTGCGTGAAAGACTTATGGAAAATTACTATATATCCAATGCAGCTATTGAAAAAAAATTAATTTCGTCATATGATGATACAAAGAAATATTTGTTTTCATTCCGTGACGGTGAGATGGTGGAATCCGTGCTGATGAAGTATCATCACGGATATACGAGCTGTATTTCCACACAGGTCGGCTGTAAAATGGGCTGTACATTCTGTGCAACGGGAAAGAGCGGATTTTCAAGAAATCTGACGGCTTCCGAGATGATAGCACAATTACAAGCCGAACAGCAGGATAATAATATAAGAATATCAAATATTGTTTTGATGGGCATGGGTGAACCGCTGGATAACTTTGAAAATGTGATAAGATTTTTAAAGCTTGTGAGCAGTGAAAACGGAATGAATATAGGAATGAGGCATATATCTCTTTCAACGTGCGGGATAGTGCCGAAGATATATGAATTGGCTGACATGAAACTGCAGTTGACTCTTTCCGTATCGCTTCATGCGCCGAATGACCAGATAAGAAGTAAAACCATGCCTGTTAACAGGAAATATCATATAGAGGAACTGCTGAAAGCGTGCAGATATTACGTTCGGCAGACCAACAGGAGAATATCATTTGAATATGCCATGATAGACGGAGTAAATGACAGTGAAGCGTGTGCAGGGGAGCTTGCACAGAGATTGAAAGGGATATTGAGTCATGTCAATCTGATACCCGTGAATGCCGTGAAAGGTACGGGCTATGAGAAAAGCAAAAAGGAAAGTATCAGAAGATTTATTGCAGTACTCGAAAAGGCAGGCATAACTGCAACGGTTCGCAGGACTCTCGGAAGCGATATAAACGCATCTTGCGGACAATTACGCCGCTCGGTATCTGACGGCAGAATAAAGGAGGGATAAAGCTTGAATGTGTATTCCAAAACGGATATAGGGCTTATGAGGAGTTCCAATCAGGATTACTGCAAAACAGGTGAATTGTCTGACGGTTGTGTATGGGCAGTTGTATGTGACGGAATGGGCGGTGCGAACGGCGGTTCTACTGCAAGCCGTATTGCAGCGGAAACGATTGCAGAACAGCTCAAAGAGTTGTATAATATAGAAAAGTACCGTGATGATATGGAGAAGCTTATCAAAACGGCTGTTGCAATAGCAAATCAGCGAGTGTATGATATGTCTTTGAAAGTATATTCTCTCAGCGGAATGGGTACAACGGTTGTAGTGGCAGTCGTGAAAGATGAAGCTGTGCATATAGTCCATGCAGGCGACAGCAGGGCTTATATTTATGAAAACGGCTCTCTGCAGCAGATAACGAAAGATCATTCCATGGTGCAGGAGCTTGTTGACATAGGGCAGATTACTCAGGAAGAAGCCCGCAATCACCCGAATAAAAATATTATTACAAGGGCATTGGGTACGAGAGAAAATCTGAAAACAGATTATAACGACGTGAAGTTTGATAAAGACAGCGTATTGCTGATATGTACAGACGGATTGTCGAATTATCTTACAGATGAGGATATTGCCGTGTTTATCAATGAAAGCAGGGGAGAGGAGCTTGTAGGCAGGCTTGTCGAGCGTGCAAAAATGATGGGCGGCAGTGATAATATAACAGTAGCCGTGATAGAAAGCTGAAAAATTGAAAGGGGCTTTATGAATGGATAAATACATAGGCAGAAGGCTTGACAGCCGATATGAAATACAGGAACTTATCGGCATGGGCGGAATGGCAATGGTCTATAAGGCTTATGACAGCATTGATGACAAGACCGTTGCAATCAAAATTCTGAAAGATGAATTTCTTGGAAACGAGGAGTTTTTGAGAAGATTCAAGAATGAATCAAAGGCGATTGCTGTACTTTCTCACCCGAATATTGTGAAAGTGTATGATGTAAGCTTTGGCGACAGGATACAGTATATTGTAATGGAGTATATAGACGGTATCACGCTGAAAGAGTACATCGGTCAGCAGAAAATTATCCCGTGGAAAGAGGCAGTGCATTTCACGGTGCAGATATTGAAGGCTCTCCAGCACGCACATGAAAAGGGTATCGTGCACAGGGATATAAAACCGCAGAATATCATGCTTTTGCAGGACGGCACCATCAAAGTGACAGATTTTGGAATTGCAAGATTTTCAAATAATGAAACCCGTACCATGACAAGCAAAACCATTGGTTCGGTGCATTATATTGCTCCCGAACAGGCAAGGGGCGGAGCAACAGACGGCAAGGCAGATATATATTCTGTTGGTGTAATGCTTTATGAAATGCTGACAGGGCAGCTTCCGTTTGAGGCAGATAATGCGGTATCGGTTGCGATAATGCAGATGCAGAACGAACCCAAGCCTTTAAGAGAACTCAATGATAAAATCCCCGAAGGCATTGAGCAGATTACGTTGAGGGCTATGAGAAAAGAGCCGAAACAGAGATTTGCCACAGCAGGCGAAATGCTGGAAGCAATCGAAACTTTCAGACGTGATCCGTCCATCAAATTCCGCTATACCTACAGTGTTGACCAGGCTCCCACAAGGGAAGTGGAATCCATCAATCAGGTAAAGCTTGTATCGTCAGCGGAAAGTGCATATGAAGTGGATTATCTCCCCGAAGATGATGAAATTTCCAATACACGTTCAAAGAGGGCAGTGACTCTTATCACGCTTTCCATTACATTGCTTGTACTTGTCATGCTGATTGTATTCGTGATAAACCTCGTGCAGACCATGACAAAAGTAACAGATGTAAAAAGTGTAGATGTACCGAATCTGGTAGGTCAGATTTATGACGAGGTAGTGCAGGATAAGTCATATAAATTCAACTATGACATTACAGCCAAATATGATGCAGCCAAGCCTGTGAATATCATTCTTTCACAGGATCCCGAAGCAGGCTCCAAGCAGATAAAGGAAAATGCGACAATCAAGCTTACGATAAACAGTAAGAGTACAAAAGCCGAAGTGCCGAAGGTAAGAAACTATCTTGAACAGGAAGCGATAGACAAGCTTTCTTCAAAGTATTTCACTTATGAGATAAAGCGTGTCAACAGTACAGACGTAAGTAAAGGCTATGTAATAGAATGCTCACCGCAGGAAGGCACAGAGCAGGCGATTGGTACAGTAATTACTTTGATAGTAAGTGAAGGCAAAGCTCCCGAACAGATAACTGTTCCGGATGTTGTGGGAAAGAGCTATGAAAGTGCCAAATCAGAGCTGGAGAATGCAGGCTTTACAACACAGAAATCAATGGTTGCCAGTGCGGTTACGGCAGGTCAGGTAATACTGACAGATCCGCTTGCAGGCAATAAACTGACAAAAGGCACTCTTATCACGATTCAGGTAAGTGACGGAAGTAAGATTGTCAAAGGCATGGAACAGCCGATAGACTTACCGCAGGACGAGTATGCAGAGATAAAAGTAACTATCTATGTAGATGCAGTAAAGCAGGAGGAAGTGTCAGGCGTTCCGGCACACGGCTTTAAAAAGAGTGTTTATCTTGAGCCGGAGGGTGCAAAGAATCATCAGAAAACGGTTGTTGTAATGATAGATGATGTAAGATATGAGGCATTCACGTTTGACTTCAAGAACCAGACCGTCACAAAGGATTATCAGAACTATGACTATAAAGTAAAACAGGGTTCGGATCCTCTCGGAAATCAGAAAGACAATGCCATATATTCACTCCAGACGTATATCAGTGATATGTCGGTATATTCGGAGTATAATCAGGGTGTGATGTATGATTTGATAGAGGAATACAAGGGTTATATAAGAAATGCCACAAGCGAATCGGAGATAGAGGAACTTCTGAATGAGGCGACCAGACAGCTTGATACATTTGAAGAAGA
>DBXL01000174.1:19235-20270 GCA_002309275.1 Ruminococcaceae bacterium UBA1213
AGTCGGAAGAACAGCCGTCAGTTGAGAATGTTGTACAGAGCTACATCAGACAGGGCTATGCAGACATAAGACACGGTTATGAAGTATTGTTTGGTGTATGAGGTAAAAAATGGATAAAATTTTAACGGGATTGATCGTTAAGGCTATCAGCGGTTTCTACTATGTTGAAACCGCTGAAATGCTATATGAATGCAAGGCAAGAGGCGTTTTCAGGAAAAAGGGTATCAGCCCATGCGTTGGAGATAAAGTGAATATCAGTATCTCCCATGACGGCAAGGGTACCGTTGATGAGATACTTCCAAGAAAGAATTCGATCATCCGTCCCCCTCTTGCGAATCTTGACAGGCTTTTTATTGTGTCGTCCGTAGCGGAACCGTCACCGAATACGATTATTATTGACAAAATTACGGCAGTTGCCGTCAGCAAGGACATTGAACCGATTATTATTTTTACAAAGTCCGATTTGGCAGACTGTTCAAAGTTTCTTGAAATATATCAAAATTCGGGTATCACCGCCCTTTCCTACAGTATCAAGACAGGTGAAGGAAAGGAAAATATCCTTTCTCTGCTTGAAAATCAAATATCCGCTTTCACGGGGAATACGGGTGTGGGAAAATCTTCCCTGCTGAATTCGCTTTTTCCCGAATTCGGGATACAGACCGCCGAAATCAGCAAAAAACTTGGCAGGGGCAGGCATACTACCCGTCACAGCGAACTGTATAAGATCAACGGCGGCTATGTTGCCGATACGCCCGGATTTTCGACAGTCGATATAGAGAGATATGAAATGGTCGAACTTGATAAAATACAGTACTGTTTCCCTGAATTTGATGACTATATCTGTAACTGCAAATTCACGGGCTGTTCGCATACCGTTGAAAAGGGCTGTGCCGTATTGCAGGCAGTCGCTGACGGGAAAATAACCAAGTCACGCCATGAAAGCTATCGGTTCATGTACAATGAAGTGAAAGCGATACCAAAGTATTAAAGGGCGGGGGAAACCTTTTTTAAAAAAAAGGTTATCCCCCGAACCCC
>DBXL01000159.1 GCA_002309275.1 Ruminococcaceae bacterium UBA1213
AAATGTAAAGTAACTGACATCATAGGCCAAAATTGTAAATGATATATCTTGCTTTATAACGGAATATTTGATATTATTATAGTATCTGATATAAAGAAAACTTACGAAATTTATGGAGGGAATTATGAAAAAGAAAACAACAGTACGCATTATTTCAATTATATCGGTCATTATGCTGCTGTGTCTGACAGTATGCATAACCGCTTATGCAGCCGATGAACACAAGCCGGAATTCTCAACTTTTGAAGAACTGAATGGCAAAACAATCAGTATGCTGACGGGGGCACCGTTTGAAGAACTTATCCGTTCCAAAGTGCCTGATGTAAAGGAATTTACCTATTATTCCACTTCGTCTGATATGGTTCTGGCAATTTCAAGCGGAAAAACAGATGCTTTTTTACAGAATACTGCCATTGGTGAGCTTTTTGTCAATAAAAATCCGTCACTTGCCATTTTTCCCGAACCCCTTAAAGAAGCTCAATTTGGTATCGGTTTTTCAAAGAAATATACCAATCTCGACAAATGGCAGACTGCATATGAAAAGGTATGTGCAGAACATATTGAGGAACTTTGGGAAAAGTGGACAGGACTTGATGAAAGTATCAAAACACTTCCCGAACAGAACTGGAAAGGTAAAAACGGCAGTATAAGAGTAGCTGCCTGCGACAGCCTTGAACCAATGTCATATATAAGCGGTGACGGTGAACTGAAAGGCATGGAAATTGAGCTTATTTTGATGATGGCAAAGGAATTGGATTATAAAGTAAGTTTCACGCCAATGGAATTTTCGGGTATCATTGCCGCTGTCGAAAGCGGAAAAGCAGATATTTGCTGTGGTTCTCTGATCATCACTGCTGAAAGAAAAAAGGCTGTGAATTTCATACCTCACCATGAAACCGCCTTTATCCTGTTGGTACGCAGTGCGGAAACTGAAGAAGCAGCCGGCTTTCTTGGTTCACTTTCCGACAGCTTTCACAAAACATTTATTGCTGAAGGCAGATGGAAACTTATGCTGACAGGTCTCGGAAATACACTGATAATTGCCGTTGCTTCCGGTATGGCAGGTCTTTTGCTCGGATTTGCGATGACCTCGCTCAAAAGAAAAAACAATAAACTGATTGACGCAATCATTGCTGTATATCATACCATAATAGCAGGTCTGCCGGCTGTTGTCATACTCATGCTGCTGTTCTATGTCGTATTCGGAAAAACCGATATTTCAGCCGTTATTGTTTCGATTATCGGCTTCACTCTCATATTCGCACCAAAAGCATACACAGTTATCATAAATGCCGTTAATTCCGTTGACAAAGGACAGCTTGAAGCCGCTCTTGCACTTGGCTATACAGAAAAAAAAGCATACCGCAGAGTAATTCTTCCACAGGCAAAGAAAATATATTTTCCTCTGCTGCGTAATCAGTTTGTACTGCTGTTAAAAGAAACATCTGTTGTCGGATTCATTTCCGCTATGGACCTGACTCATGCAGGCGATGTCATAAGAGGTCGTACTCTTGAAGCATTCTTCCCTCTTATGACCATAGCTTTGACATATTTCTTACTGATATGGCTTTTCACTGTTTTGATAAACAAGGGCAACAATCTGCTTGAAAAAAGAAATGCAAAGGATGGTGGCAAAAAATGAGTCTTTTGGAAATCAAAAATCTTTGCAAGGAATATAATGATGTAACTCCTTTGAAAAATGTAAACCTGACTGTCGAACAGGGTGAAGTGATAAGTATCATCGGTCCGTCGGGTACGGGAAAATCCACTTTACTGCGTTGTATCAATCGTCTTGAAACACCCTCCTCCGGTTCTGTCATAGTAGATGGTGAAGATGTGTGCCGAAAAGAAACCGATCTTACCGCTGTGCGAAAAAAGGTGGGAATGGTATTTCAGTCTTTCAATCTGTTCGGACATAAAAGTATCATCGAGAATATCATCATGCCGCAAATGGATCTTCTCGGAAAAAGCCGTGAGGAAGCCAAAAAAGAAGCTCTTTTGCAGTTAAGGCGTGTCGGACTTGAACAAAAAGCCTATCATATGCCGGACGAACTTTCCGGCGGTCAAAAGCAGAGAGTCGCTATTGCAAGGGCTCTCGCTATGAAACCCGAAATCATGCTTTTTGACGAACCGACAAGTGCACTTGATCCCACAATGGTAACAGAAGTCAAGAATGTTATCCGTCATCTTGCAGAAGACGGCATGACAATGCTGATTGTAACACATGAAATGCGGCTGGCAAGAGATATTTCCACTCGTGTGCTGTATATGGATCAGGGCGAAATTTACGAACAGGGAACACCCGAGGAAATTTTCAACTCCCCCAAAAAAGAACTTACCCGTGCATTTGTACTCAGAATTACAAGCTGGAACTGTTCGGCAAACCAACATAACAGAGATTTTATCGCTATGATGGCTTCTTTGGAGGAATTCTGCCGCAGCAGGTTTATGAACAAAAAAATGGAAAATACCTGTGAAATTGTGTTTGAAGAAATATATTCCGGTTATTTTTCACCGCTGTTTGAAAAAGATGAAAAAATCAATGCTGAGTTTATCCTTGAAGTTCAGGGGGAAAATGAAAAGCTGACACTTACAGTCATTACCAAAGGAACGAAAACAGATCCTTTCTCTGCCGAAATTGATGAAACAGCCGCCGCCATTCTGAAAAACAAAACAGTCCGCCTCAAAACAGATAATGAAAATACTGCAGTATTTGAGATAAAGGTTTAACAAAATTTATGCACGAAGGATATTTTTGTGATTCCAATTTTTTTCTGTGATACTCAATGCAGTTGTTACCCAATATTTCACGCAGGATTGCAATGACTCTTTCAATGTTGCCGTCATTGGAAAACCATATATGTACGTTTCTCAGGCTGACACCCAATTTTTTGTCGCAATCGCAAAGAGTGTGTATTATAATACGAACTATAAAATTCAACAAAAAGCATTCCTTCAAAGCGAACCTGCTCTACGGACAGATATGCCTTTGTATGCTCCAGTTCCTCGGCAAAGGATTCGTTCATGACATTTTCCTCATTTTCCAAATATGTTCATTTATAGTCTTATTATAGGCAATCATCAAATAAAACACAACCATTCTTGTAAAAAAGAGTGTTTTATTTTGAAACTCTCTATTGCTTTTTGTATAATTTNNTTATATACAGGAGATTTACTGCCTTCTATTATCAAATCATAAAAAAGGGGGGTTCATTATGAATTACATAATGGAAACTAACGGTCTTACCAAAATGTATGGCTCAAAAGCAGCCGCCAAAGACATAAACATACATATCCGTGAGGGTGAAGTTTATGGTCTTATCGGAAGAAACGGTGCAGGAAAAACGACTATTATGCGTATGCTCAGCGGTCTTTCCAATCCGACATCAGGCACTTTTACGATGTTCGGAAAAACAGGCAACGAAGCAAAAAAACTGATGCATCAGGTAGGCGTTCTCATTGAACATCCCGGACTTTATCCACGCCTTTCCGCAAAGGAAAATCTCAAAATAAAGTCCATAGCACTCGGTATCAAAGATGCAGCCAAGCAAATTGATGAAATCATTGAACTTGTCGGACTTGAAAACACCGGTAAAAAACCATGCGGTTCTTTCTCTCTGGGTATGCGTCAGCGTCTGGGTATCGCCCTTGCCGTAATCGGTCAGCCGAAACTTATCATACTGGATGAACCTATCAACGGACTTGATCCGCAGGGTATCGTTGAAGTCAGAAAAATGCTTGAAACACTCAGAGATGAAAAGAAAATTACCATCATGATTTCAAGCCACATTCTTGAAGAACTGGAAAAATTGGCGGATTCCTACGGCATTATACACGAAGGTCTGATTATTGATGAATTCTCGACAGAGGAATTTACAAAAAAATGCGGTCAGTTTGTCACCATCAAAACGGGCAATAATGAAAAAACCGTTGAACTCCTGAAAAAATCAGGATTCAAGGACGTTTCCATTGACAATGACCACCATATCCGTGTCGGCGAGGCTCTGAAAGATACTGCTAAAATGGCAAAACTGATTGTCAATGCCAATATAGACCTCAATGAAATCATCATTACCAACACATCTCTTGAAGACTATTATCTCAGCGTAACAGGAGGTAAACATAATGGGTAACCTTATCAAAATGGACTTATACAGAATGTTCCGTACAAAGTCGTTTATCATTTCAAATATCATTGTTTCGGCTATATGCATTTCATCTGCACCGCTTTCACTTTTTATGTACAATATCGGAGCAAATTTCTCGGAAACTCCCATGCCCCCTTTCGATCCTACTTATGATTTAAGTTCCATCCTGATCGAACCGCTCGGCAATTATATGCTCCTTGTCGTTATACTGATTTCCGCAGTCACTTTTTCCTATGCGGACATTGCCAACGGCTTCATCAAAAACATCGCCGGTCAGGTCAATCAAAAAGGTCATACCGTTATCTCCAAATTTCTGGTACTGATACTGCATAACATTATTTTCTTCCTTGCAGGTATGATTGGTCAGTTGATCGGTGTATTTCTCATAGGCGGACACTTCAACATTGATGCTAAAAATATTCCTATTGCCATCGGCACATTCTTCTGTAAACTTCTTCTTTTGCAGGCTCTTTGTGCCATCATTCTCTTTATCTCGACAGGTCTGAAAAGCAAGACTTTTGCATCAGTCGTTGGTGTCATTCTCGGCTCCGGTTCTTTGATGATAGTTCACATGATGATAGACCACCAGGTTGAAAAATTCATACATATCAATCTCTCCGATTATGATCCAAGTTCTTTGATCATTGGCAGTCCGAACTTCCTTTTTGCAAATTCCGTTTTTGTTTCGATTGCAGTAATAGCAATTTTCCTTCCCCTTACAGTGACGGTATTCAATAAGAGGGATGTGACCTGATAAGAACAACAGATGAACGAGATTATCCGATAATTGAAAAATGG
>DBXL01000142.1:0-5417 GCA_002309275.1 Ruminococcaceae bacterium UBA1213
GTCAATGTATTCTGTTACTTAATATTCTTCCTTTTGTATCTTTATTTTCTTCAGAATCACTTTCACCTGAAACATCGGGAACCGTTTTGGCAAGTTCATCAAATGCATCTGAAATTTCCTGTTCAGAAATCTGTTCTTCACTGACAGGCTGAGTGTCTGCAATTTTGCTGTCATCTTCCTTTGGGGTATCAAGCTCATAACCGCTGAGGAAGGTATAAGGCAGACCATAGCCGAATGCAACAGCCGCAAAACTGACAACTTGTGAATGACTTGCAATCTGTTCCGAGAAAGGCAGATTAGGCACAAGACCTGCAATAATGATATAGAGTGCAGGGAGGACCATTATAATAAGAGTGGCAAGAGAAAAGCGTTTAACCTGTTTACCGTCACCAACTCTTGTTGCATAGAAAAGTACAAGACCAAAAACCGCATACATCAAAGACATGGCAAAAAGCTTGAAAGTATCAGTGAAAGCAGAAGAGTCCTGTATAAGTATAGAGCAAAAATATGAACAGATAATAAAAGCAATAACAAGGAATGCAGAGAAGATGAGATTAGAAGTATCTTTATTCTTTTTCATTTATATTTCCCTCCGGAAGTATTATTTAAGCATCGCCACAAGGCAAAGCCAATTTTTTTCTTCAAACTGTTCAATAACACGGATATTTTCAGGCAGTGCTGCAAGCAGGTCATCAAGGCGTGAATCGATGATACCGCTCATAATATAAATGGTTTTTTCATGCATAAGCTTTTGAATATCTGCCGAAAGCATGATAATAGCGTCTGCAACGATGTTGGCAGTGATTATATCAAAACAACCGCTGACTTTATCGGCGAGATTGCCGTTAATGCCGGTGTACCTGTCGGAAACGTTGTTAAGCTTTGCATTTTCAACAGAGGCTTTCACGGCAAGTTCATCTATATCGACACCGACAGCAGATTTTGCCCCCAAAAGCAAGCCTGCAACGGATAAAATACCGCTGCCGCAGCCTACATCGAGCATTGTACAGTCTTTTGTAACATACTTTTCAAGAGCCTGCAAACAAAGTCTTGTTGTTTCATGCGTACCTGTACCGAATGCCACACCGGGTTCAAGATTAAGTACGAGTCTGCCGTTGGGCGTGAAATCATCTCTCCATATAGGGCGGATAAGGAGTTTTTCGCCTACCTCGATAGGCTTGAAATACTTTTTCCAGTTTTCCAGACAGCCCTCAACGTCACAGTCATTGGAATACAGCCTGAAAGCAATGTTTTCAGCGGCAAATCTCTCTTTAAGAAAAGAGAGTGCTTCATTGGGGTTATCTTCGGGAGATATGTATATATGTACTTTAGCTTTGGACCTGTCCATTTTAAGCAATTCCTCATCAATGAGGTCGATATGTGCAATTTCCAGCACTTCTTCCTCAAGGTTGGAATAGTCCTCTATGTATATGCCGTAAGGCACCGTCATTTGTGCAATATTGCCAGCTACGTCAACATCTTTGGCATCGACTTCGGCAACTATTTCTGTCCAGTTCATAAACTCGTTCCTTTCCTAAAAAAATCAAGCAGATATATTATAATATATTTGCATAAAAAAAACAACCTAAAAAAACATAAACCTGCCGAAATATTTATAAAAAATATATGAAGTTTGTTGCATTATTTATGTTGTAATTTTTATTAAAATGAATTATACTTATAATGTGTAATTATGTAATTTAGTGAAAGGCGGTGATAATCGTGTTAGGAAAGAATGTAAAAGCAGAAATATTCGGTACACTGACAGACGGCTCCCTGTACTCCGGATTTATCACAAGTGAAAAGCAGTGCCGGTGCAGACAAATATATATTATATCCGATAAGGAGCTTTACGGGGAAATAGAATGTACAATAGTCGCCATAGCGAGTTCTGAAAAGCACTCTCAGGCACGATTGATAGCCGCCCCGGTAGGCTGTATCTACTACGAGCCGGAGATAAGAAAAAGACTTTGCCGTAAATGCATTGAATTTGATAAGATAGTATGTATGTATGAGAAGTCATGCGGCGCAGTGGTATATCACAGAACAAGACTTGGAGTGATAAAAATCCTGCTTGTAAAAAATCACAATGGGAAATGCTGGACATTTCCGAAAGGTCACGTTGAGCAGAACGAAACCGAACAGCAGACTGCCATAAGAGAAATAAAAGAGGAAACAGGGCTTGATGTCGTGATAGAGCCGGGATTCAGGCGTACAAGTACATACAGAGCGTTTGGCAAGACAAAAAAACAAGTAGTATTTTTTCTTGCCAAGGCAGATGAAAGTGCAGTGAGTGTCCAGAAAAGCGAAATAGACTACTATTTGTGGGCGACGCTTGATGAAGCCATGCATATCTGTAAATATGACAACGATACAAAAATTCTCCGTGAAGTCAAAAGAAGGCTTTTATGAAATGAGCAATTAGCAATGTGCAATGAATATAAATCAAAATATGTGCCATACTATAAGTGTCGTTAATAAACGGCACAAAGGAGAAAATACAGTATGGAAAACATGAACAAATGCATACAATGCACAGTCGAACAATGCAAATATCACTGTAAAAACCATGATTACTGCTCACTTGATACCGTGCATATAGGCACACATGAAAGCTATCCGTCAAAGGATAAATGCACAGACTGCCTTTCATTCAGTGCAAAGAGTGAAATTATCTGATAAAATCGGGCAGATTGAAACGTCTGCCCGATTTTATTTTTATTGGTATAAAACGGTAATTGACAAACTCCTTAAAAAGTTGTATAATTTATATTGTAGTATAAAAAACAATGTAACGATATATCCATCCGTAAAAAAACAGAGTAAAGCGTGCTTTTGCACAAAAAAATCAATATATTTCCAATGTTTTTCTCCGGATAATTATTGACAAACTTGTTACAGATGTGATATTATATTGTTGTTCAGAATCATTTACATTTATTTTTAGGAGGATGTTTACAATGAACAGTAAAAAAGGTTTGGTAGCTGCCCTTGCAGCAGCAGTTGCAGTTTCTTCTGTAGCAGCAGTATCTGTAAGTGCTATTGCTCCCGGTACGTCTTCAAGCACAGTTAAACAGACAGCTGTTGTTGAGCCCGGTAAAGCTACACATTTCACCATTACCATCAACGATGTAACTATCGATGCTGAAGTACCCGCTGATGCTGTAAATGCAGGCGAAGAGCTCACATTTGGTGCAAGCGTTATCACCAACGTTGACATCGAAGCAGCAGTAGCTGAACTTCCTGATGTTGCAACAAGCGAAATTCTTGACGTTTACTTCCTTGATGCAGACGGCAAAAATAAGTCTTTTGAAAATGTAGGCGTTGACGTAACCGTTACAACTACTACAACTGCTTATGAAACAATCTACATCTTTGAAGAAGGAAAAGGTCTTAACGAACTCGCAAAGGCTTCCGGCAATAAGATGTCATTCAAAGCTCCCCACTTCTCATACTATGTACTCGTTAAGAACGGCAAAGTTGATCCTTCACAGCCTTCACAGACTTCACAGCAGTCAAATGCAGGTACTGATGTAAGCAACGGCGGCAACAATGGCGGCAACAATGGCGGCGTAAACACAGGTGATTCTACTGCAACTGTTGCAGTATTCGGTGTAATCGGTGCAGCTGCTCTCGGCACAGCTCTTGTAGCTTCCAAGTCAAAGAAGAGTGCAAAATAATTTCACAGATTCTTGAGTAAGTGATTACATACGGGGGCATTGTCGTTTGGCAATGTCCCCGTTTTTTTTTAAAGAAAAGGAGTGCTGAAAAATGAGTATAAGAAAAAAATTGTTCTGCCTTTTATCTGTCATAACGGCAGTATTCACTGTTTCGACCATAACCGCATATGCCGCCAATGCACAGGAAAACTTTGCGACAGGCGATAATTCTGCATTACTTATCATCGCTATTGCGGCAATAGCTGTTGCGGCACTTGTAGTTGTGATACTTCTTTTGACGGGAAATAAAAAAAATAAAAAATAATTTTTCATACGGGTATTGCAGATAATAATGCAGTACCCGTTATTTAGAAAGGAAGACGGTATATCCATGAAAACAAAGAGAATATTATGCACGCTGCTTGCGGCAGCGACGCTGATTATGCCAATATTAAGCGGCTGCAAGCACGTTGAGAAAAAAGAGCTTTTCAAGGTCGAATCCACGACTTCAGAAGAAGGGGTATCCGATACCGAAACTTCCCAAACAGAAAGTTCTTCTGTTTCTGAAAATGCAATTACGCCGTCAATGTGGAAAGCCGAAGATAAAAAAGGGAATTATGCATATTTATTCGGCTCTATCCATGCAGGCGACAGTGCAGTTGATAATATGCCGGATTACTTTGAAAAAGCCTATGCCGAAAGCGATACGCTTGCATTTGAGATAGATATGTCAAATATGTATGATAATATATCAGCATCATCGTCAGTGCTTACTGATATTATATATTCAGACGGTACAACCATCAAAGACCACCTCTCAGAAAAAACATATAATAAGATGGTGGAGATACTCAAGGAAAACAGCATTTATAATCCGCTTTATGAATACTATAAGCCGGTGATGTGGGAAAGTCTTATAGAGAACCTTGCCATATTCAAAGCAGGGCTGAACTCTGCCAAAGGTGTTGACATGGTTTTGACGAATCGTGGAAAGGCTGACGGAAAGACCATTGAGGAAGTAGAATCCATGGATTTTCAGTTGAACCTGTTCAATGGACTGTCCGACAATGTTGTTGAAGTGATGATGTCGCCATATGCCAAAGACGGTATCGTTGAGGAACACGCAAAGCAGATAAAGGACCTGTATGAAAAGTGGAAAACAGGCACTATTGAAGTCAAAGACGTTCTGGAAGAAGACGGCATAGATGAAACACAGCTCACGGAAGAAGAAAAAGCACTTTTAGAAGAATACAACACAGCACTTTTGACAGAACGCAACAAGGGCATGACAGAAAAGCTTGTCGATTATATTAAAAGCGGTAAGACAGTCATGCTTGTTGTAGGCACAGCCCACTTTTTAGGAAATGACGGCATTGTATCCCTTCTTGAAAAGCAGGGCTTCACTGTTACAAAAATCACATCTGCCGACCAACTCGACACAGCTAAAGAAACCCAAAAAGCCGCTTAAAATTAGGAATGAGGATTGAGGAATTAGGAATGGTAATATTCCACATTCCTCAATCCTCATTCCACATTAAAAAAACTCTCCGACAGCCGTTTGACTATCGGAGAGAAATTATTTTTGGATATTAAGCAGTGAAGATGTAAGGATTATTCTTCAACCTTTTTCTTGGAAGCGACAACTGCTGCACCAAGAGCAAGAGCTGCAACTGTAGCTACTGCGATAGGCATTGTAGCGTCACCGGTCTTTACAGGAGTTGTTGTGCTGCCGCCAGTTGTACCACCAGTTGTACCGCC
>DBXL01000142.1:5494-6179 GCA_002309275.1 Ruminococcaceae bacterium UBA1213
TTGATGTTTTGTCATCAGTCTTGCTTATGTCAGATACCTGAGAAACTTCGCCGATAACTTCTGACATGAATTTAGCTTCAACGCCCTTTTCAGCTGCATATGCAGTGTAATCTTCCCAAGCACCTACATTGTATTTATACTTAGTCTTTTCAATGCCACGTCCGGGAGTCGGGTTAGCATCTTTAGCATTGGGGTTGTCGCCTGTAGGTTTAGCATCTACTACATAAATCTGACCTGCATTAGCAGAAGGATCGAACTTAAGGTCAGCTGTCTGATAGCCAATCTCGCCAGCCTGAATCTGAGCATCACTCTTGCCGCTGCCGAAGATAATGAAATCTGCTTCAAACGGAACTCTTGCCTGCCAGATGTCTGTGCCTTCGATCTTAGTCATCTTTGTGCCGGGGAATGCAACAGGCTCCCAACCTTCTGCACCTGTTTCAGGGTTAGTTGTCTTTACGATACCCCAGTCATTGCCTTCGAGGTCATAAGTTCTTGCATAGTCTGAATCCCACCAGTAAGCATAAACTTCGTCCCACTTTGTTTCGCTGTTATCGAAGTAAACATAGTCGCTTACCTTTGTTTCATAGAATTCAGGCTGTGAAGCTTCGGGTTCGCTATCAACAGGAGTGGATACATCGGATACGGGCTCTGATACAGGTTCCGATACGGGTTCGGAAACAGGCTC
>DBXL01000101.1:0-3893 GCA_002309275.1 Ruminococcaceae bacterium UBA1213
GAAAAAATCATGCTCGGCAATAAAGTGACTGTTGACGTTTCAGCCACAGGCGGTATGAGTGACTACACATACGCTTGCTATACAAAAGCCGCCGGTGCTTCTTCTTGGACAACTGTTTCAGGCTTTGGCAGTAAAACTTCCTTTGAAATCACCCCTGACAAATCCGGAAATATTCTTATCTGCACAAAAGTCAAAGACCAGAATGGCACTATTGCCAAAGAATACACCTCCGTACTTGTATGCGACGCACTCCGCAACATCTCCTCCATTGAAAGCGACACTATAACAGTCGGTGAAATATTCACCATCAATGCAGATGCAGTCGGCGGTATGGGTGACTATACCTATGCAGTTTCATATAAAAAGCCTGCCGATACAAAGTGGGTTGTAAAGCAGAACTATTCCTCCAACAGTACCATTACTGTTAAACCCTCCAATGCATCTGACTATATCATCAATGTAAAGGCTAAAGACGAAGCCGGAAATGTTTCCGAAAAGAACTTCAACGTAAAAGCGAAGGCTGCTCTTGCCAATACTTCAACTGTTTCGGCTGATGTCATTACTCTTGGTGAAACGGCTGTTATTAATGGCAAGGCAACAGGCGGATTTGGTGACAAGTCCTATAAATATGAATACAAACTCGCTTCTGCAAGTGAATGGACTCTTCTCGCAGATTACTCGGACAATGCCGCCGCTATCTTCAAGCCCACCGAAAAAGGCATCTACAACATTCGTGTAACTGCAAAAGACGATAAGACTACTTCTGAAAAAACGCTTGACCTGACTGTTGCAGACACATTTACAAACACTTCATCCATCAGTGCAGAAACTATCGTACTCGGCAGCAGTGTTACTATAACAGGCAGTGCCGCAGGCGGTAAAGGTGACTACCAGTATGCATATCTTTACAAGAAATTCACTCAGAAAAACTGGACACAGATAGCTGACTACTCTGCTAATACCTCTGCAAAGGCTACTCCGAAAAGTTTCGGTAATTATCAGATATGCGTAAAAGCAAAGGATAAAGACGGTACAGTCGCAGTCGAATACTTCAATGTTGTTGTCAATGACAAACTCAAGAATAATTCAACAATCTCCACTGACAGCATCGTTCTCGGAAATACCATTAAATTGACCGGTGCCGCTGCTGACGGTATGGGCGGTTATACCTATGCAATGGTTTATAAAAAGACTTCCGATACAAAGTGGACTACAAAACAGGATTTCAAAGCCAATACAACTGTTGATATAAAACCTGCCAATGCAACTACCTATAATGTATGTATCAAAGTAAAAGACAAATCCGGCACTATTGTTAAAAAGTTCTTTACTGTAGAGGTTAAAGCACCTCTCAAAAACACTTCTGCACTTTCTTCCGAAACATTCAAACTTGGTGACGAAGTTACTGTAAATGCAAGTGCTGCAGGCGGTGAAGGCAACTATACCTATGCAGTATTCTACAAGAGAGCTTCCGATACAAAGTGGACTACAAAACAGGATTTTGCCGAAAATGCTTCTGTTGCAATCAAGCCCACAAAAGCAGTTGATTATGATGTATGCGTAAAAGTTAAGGACTCAACCGGAACGATTGTAAAAAAATACTTCACTCTTGCCGCAAACTGATATAAACTGAAATAAAATCAAGAGCCAACCGAAATTTTCTCGGTTGGCTCTTTTGATATGCATTCTTAATTGAATTATTCTGACTTTCTCTTTTTCAAAGCAAACATTGCTGCCGATGAGAGTGCAATCAATGCAGCAGCAGGAATGGCACTGCTGTTATCACCTGTAGCAGGTGAGGAGTTATTGCCATTATTATTGCCGTTGTTGTTATTGCTGTTATTGTTGTTATTATTGCTGCTCTGCTGGGGCTGCTCTTTGGGAGTATCGGAATTTTGAGGTTTATTGGGGCTTGTGGAGGTATTCTTCAAAAGCCAGAGCTGACTGCCGTAGAACGGATTCGCTGTGCCTATATAAAGACCTTCCTCTGTTGCGAGCATTGACGGAACACCGTAATTATATCTGTCTCCAAAGCCGTCATCAGTAACAAGCTCAAATTTCACACCGTCAGATGTCTTTATAATATCAAAGCCTGCATCATTGTATTCAGCCATTACTGAAATTTCCCTGTACATATCCAGACCGTCCCAGTCGATACTTGTGTATATCTCTCTTATTTTGTCAAGAAGCTCCTGTCGGGGATTTTCTATCATGTACTGAATCTCTCCCACCATTTGCTGCAATTCCGTATCATTGCCAAGCTTCATCATCAATTTTGCAATTATCATGGATATTTTTGTAGTCTTGCTTTTGCCTATCACGTCTGATATATCAAAGTTTGAATACTTCGATGCAACCGCTGCAAACTGCTCTGCAACATACTGCAATGCCTTTTCGGCTGTTTCTTCATCAACGTCATAAACTACATCATAGAACTTATCATTGAATTCCCTTGCAATTTCATTGAATGTCTGTTTAATGTCAAGGTCCTCATAATTCATTGATACGGTACTTTCCATTTCCTTGACTCTCTCTATAATTGCCATGAACTCTTCATCTTTCTTCAGTTCATTTGCCATGTTGATGATTTCCTGACGTATCTCATCAGCCTTTTCTTCTCCAAGTACATTGTTCAAATATTCTTCTTCACTATCTGCCGCACTTTCAGACATGATACGTGAATATACATAATTTTCCAACGCTATACTTTCATCTTCGTCAAGTCCTTCTGTAAGTTCATTGAAGATTTCTTCCCTGATTTCTTCAAGCTCATCTATTCTTGCCTCAAGCTTTGCAGACAAAGTGCCGTCTTCATCTTCGGTTTGCCAGAACTCTCTGAAAAGCTCGTTATATTCGGGATCATTGTCAAGGCTGATAAGCTCGGGTATTTTTTCCTCTATCAATGCTGCCTTTTCTTCGCCGAATACCGCAACAGGATCTATTTCTTCCTCGTCACTTTCGGGCTTTGAAGAATACAGTCCCAAAGCTTCCAAAACTTTGTAACTCATATAAACTCTTGCAATATTCGCCGCTTCAACTTTATTAATATCTCCTACAGCCTCCTCAAGCATCGGCTCGGCTTTTTCTGAGATTTTTGTATAAAGTTCGGCATATTCCGACATCATCTGATAATACGGAACTACATTCTGCAGCTGATATGACAATTTCTCAAGTTCGCCGCTGTCCTTCAAATATTCAATAAACTCGGAAATAGCACTCTTGAGCTGTTCTGTTTTCTCCGCTCCTATTATTTCATTGAGTCCTTTTTCAAACTCATCTCCATTTGACATTATTTCATTCACTTGTGTACGGAAATAATCTGCTATTGCCTGAACGGTCTCCTCGTCAAATTCATTGGCTATCTTCTGGGCGGTGTCTTTAAGCATTTCCATTATTTCATCATATTTATTTTTGAAACGCTCTACCATGGCTTCGTCTATTACATTTTCCTCTTCGATATATCGAATCATTTCATCGGTTTCATTGATGAGAGCATTTATCTTATTGGACAATGCCCTGCCCAATTCATTTACATTGCCGTTGTTCAATACACTTTTAAGCTGTTTCAGATACTCTATCTGCTTGTTCATATCTTCGGATGACATGGATTTCAAACCATTTCCTGTGAGATAACCATAAGCTGTTGCCGCATCCATGGTTGCCAGATACAGTTCACCGTCATATTCTGCCGCAGACCATATATATTCGTTGCAGGTTCCCTCCATGAAGGAATTCAGACCTTTACATTCCTCTAATTTGCCTGTGGCGGTGTTCAGTTTCCAGAGGTGCTGGGGATTGCCAAGATTGTTATAAAGAGCTTGGAGATAATAGCTGGATTTCATGTCATCTCTGTCGAAAAGCTCCTCAGCCGCACCGTAACAGGTTTGCAAAAT
>DBXL01000101.1:3965-7612 GCA_002309275.1 Ruminococcaceae bacterium UBA1213
GCCTGTCACTCTCTCCCAATACCAGCCGTATTTGTTTGCTTTTTCACCGTCAGCGGCGGGGTGTCCTTTGAATATACTAAAACCTTCCGATGAAGGCAGAGTTATATATATATATCCGTTATAACTCACAAGTGCCGTAGAGGGTGCCAGACACAAATCCCCTGTCAAGGAATCGTAAGATGCATAATCACCGAAATCGCTGCTGTCTGCAACCTTGCCGAATTTCGTGTCATCATTCTTGTCCATAGCAAAAACTGATACAGGTGCTCCGTCATCATCTGAATCGTCAAGTCCCGCAACAAACAGCTTTCCGTCATACACGCAATTTGAAGCTCCGCTGAATGCACTGAAAGCGGAAGATACTTTTTCTATCTTATCGTTTTTATCACATCTGTAAATGTAATTCTCCTCAAAACCGCCTATGGAAGAAGTCGAGAAATAGACATTCTCTCCATAGGTGACAGCCATAGTAACTCTTGTTCTCGAAGGCAGAGTGTACAGCTTTGTAAATTCACCTGTTTTTTTGCTGTACTTGATAAGATATGAGCCGTCTTCATCACTGTTTGTGGGAACGTCACCGTTTGTGAGCAAATTGGTGATGGCTTTTACTTCGTCTGTACTGAGTATATACAGAGATGATTCAACAAGCTGTTCAAGGACATTCCTGCAAGTGGCAATATATATATTATCGTCTCTTTCCGCCATCTGATAGCTATAGCTTGTGTTGCGGTTTCCGCCTTTCAAAAGACCGTCAATTTTTCTCTCATAGACCAAAGAATCAGAATTGGAAATTTTTGTTATCGTGCAGTTCTCAGGCGAATTGTAATAATCCACTGCCGATACATTCATTGAAACTGAAGAAGTCAGCAAAGCTGCTGCCGCTGCTGTACAGGCTGCTTTCTTCAAATTCTTTTTGGCTTTCATATAAAAAAACCTCCTAAAATCTTTTTTAATTATTATAAATCACATAAAATAATTTGTCAATCACATTTTTCAATATTATCAAAATCCGCCATGCAGCCCTCCCCCGAATAAATCACTGTTAAAATTTCAAAAAACTTTTTTATAGTCCTTGACTTTTGGAACAGATATGGTATAATTATTATTGCATTTGCCGGTATGGCGAAATAGGCAGACGCAAGGGACTTAAAATCCCTCGGGATAAAACCCGTACCGGTTCAAGTCCGGTTACCGGCATATGAAAAAGACTGAACTCCGTGTGAGTTCGGTCTTTTTTATTAAACCGCAAGTTTAATGAAAAAAACATCTTTTCACGTTATAATATGAAAGCCAAAATATCAAGGAGGTGTCATATATGACAAATACACTCATAAAACTCCCTCAATGCATTATCAAAGCAGAAAATTCCCTGAATATCAAATACAGCAGTCTTTTCAGGGATAAAGAGGGTAATCTGTTCATCATCACCGAGTCGAGAAACAGCAAACCGGTTTTTGTCATTCTGTACGGCTGTTCGTACTTTGATAAAAATATCGGATTTGAGCTTATGCCTGCCACGAATATCGAAAAAATAATAGATGACTCCAACTGCCATACTTTCATACAGTTTGACTGCATGAACCATGATGTCAAGAAAAAACTCTGCGGTGACAGATTCATCGCACTTTATGAAAGTCAAAATCCTCTGCATAATGAAAAAGTTTCTGCCGATGAACTTATCGACTATGTAAACCTCGGAATAATACTTTTTTATGAAAATATTTAAATGAAACATTTGTTTTTTTCCGAATAATGTGTTAATATAAGTGTATCTTAGAAAAACGGAGGTATTTTTTTATGAATACAAATACAAGTGCCATTATACTTGCAGGCGGTGAGGGAAAAAGAATGAATTCCAAACTCCCCAAAGCTATGGCAGAGGTAATATTTCAACCCATGATTAAATGGGTTATTGATGCCGTCAGAGAAGCCGGTATTAATGATATATGCGTTGTTACAGGCAGTAAGCGTGAGTTTTTGGAAAATTATCTTGATACCCTTCCATTTGAAACAGAAAAGGTATTCCAGTCTGAAAGACTTGGTACAGGTCATGCCGTCATGCAGGCAAGGGACTTCCTCGAAAGACACAGAGGCAGTGATGTGCTTGTCCTCAACGGTGACGCTCCTTTCATCAATGCCGATACCATCAAAGAAGCTTTTGCTGTCCACAGCTCAAAAGGCTGTACAGTTGTATCCGCCGAAATCGAAAATCCCACAGGCTACGGCAGAATCATTCACGAAAATGCCGATAATTCCCTTAAAGCCATTATCGAGGAAAAAGAGGCTGATGACGAAACCAAAAAAATAAAAGAAGTTAATTCGGGTGTGTATTGGTTTGAAGTGGATTCCCTGCTGGAAGCACTTACAAAAATCAAAAAAAGTGCCAAAACAGGCGAATACTACATTACAGACACCATCTTTGAAATAAAGAAAACCGGCAAAACCGTTCTGGCGTATAAAGCTGAAAATGCCGATTCCGTTTTAGGTGCAAACGACTGCATACAGCTTGCCCAGCTTAACGAAATAGCAAGAAAAAGAATTCTTGAAAAACATATGAAAAACGGTGTCAATATCCCCTGCACAGACGGCGTTATGATCGGCACCAACGTGCAAATAGAACCGAATACCGTCATTCTCCCCTCAAGCGTTATTATCGGAAATACCAAAATTGGCTCTTTCTGCCTGATAGGTCCATCTGCTTTTATCACTGACTGCTGTATCTCTGACAACACCGTGACAGGAAATTCATGCCTTAAAAGTCAAAATTTGTAAAAATTATTGTGCATAATAAATCATATTTTAAAAAATAACTGCCTTTTTTTTGCAGAAAACACAATTATTCAAGTTAAATGCATAAAAACTTGATTTTTTGTCGAATTGGTATTAAAATATTATTTATAAAGTTTGCCTAAAAATAAAAATTGGGGGAGTTTTAAAATGAATTTTCACGGCAAGGATATTAAAATCTTTACCTGCAATTCCAACAGACCTGTCGCTGAACAGATTGCTAAAATATTGGGATTGCCTGTCGGTCAGTCGGAAGTTACTCATTTCAGTGACGGTGAAGTAGCTGTTTCACTTCACGAATCAGTCAGAGGCTCGGAATGCTTTATCGTGCAATCCACAAGCACTCCTGTAAATGACAATATCATGGAGCTGCTTATCATGATAGACGCTATGAAACGTGCATCCGCTGCCAGAATTACCGCTGTTGTGCCTTACTTTGGATATGCACGTCAGGACAGAAAAGCGAAAGCAAGAGATCCGATCTCTGCCAAACTCGTTGCCGACCTTATTACAACCGCAGGTGCTGACCGTGTACTTACTATGGATCTCCACGCTGCTCAGATTCAGGGATTTTTCAATATCCCCGTTGACCATCTCGTTGGTGCACCCATTCTCGCCAACTACTTTAAAGAAAAAATCAACGGTAAACCCGAAGAATATGTAGTTGTATCACCTGACCTCGGCTCTGTTACAAGAGCAAGAAACTTCGCTGCAAGACTCGGCTGTTCTATCGCTATCATAGACAAACGCCGTCCCAGACCTAATGAATGTGAAGTTATGAGCATTATCGGCGAAGTAAAGGGTAAAAAAGTCATTCTCGTTGATGACATGATAGATACAGCAGGCACTCTCTGCAATGC
>DBXL01000101.1:7781-8206 GCA_002309275.1 Ruminococcaceae bacterium UBA1213
TATGAGGACAAGCCCGTTTCCTCTATATTCAATTAAAAGTCCGCAAGCATTCAGGATTTTAAATTTTTTGAAACACAAAACTCCGAAAAGATAAAAAACTTTTCGGAGTTTTTTTATAAAACCTACCAAAACAAAGGAGAAATCAATATGAAAAACACTTTTGACAACACCAATTTTGAAAATGCCGTCAACGAATTCCAAGATGAAGTAAAATCCCGTTGGGGCGATACCTCTGCTTACAGGGAATTCCAGTCAAAAAATATCCCTGACAACACCTTTATCGACTTTGACAACATTTTCAGCGAATTTGCAGACTACATGAAAGAGGGCTTTTCACCCTCTGACAGCCAAGTGCAAACCCTTGTCCAAAAACTTCAGAATTTCATTACAGCCAATTTCTACACCTGCACCAATGAAATTCTTGC
>DBXL01000101.1:8334-9089 GCA_002309275.1 Ruminococcaceae bacterium UBA1213
GAATTATGCATTGATAACGTCCCACGGGGTGAGCAAGCCAATTATTTTACTGTTCGGCGTGCCGTTCTCCGTCAGAAATATTACAGCTAATTTCTTACTCCTGAACGGCTTTTTCTCAAATTCGGAACGTACCTCGAACAAGCTCACATCTTTATGCATGAATTTGAATCTCTCATTCTCATGCTTATCAGGCGGAAGAAATTCTGCAAAATCCCCTATTGTCAATTCTTCGGTTATGCCGTATTTCAAAGCATAACTGAAAACCGTACTTATACTGAATACCCCTATAAATTCCCCCTCTGATACCACAGGTATATGTGAAAATCCCATTCTCTGCATTTTCTTCATTACCGTCTGGGCTTTCTGAGAGGGAGTCGTTTTCAACACATTTTCATACAGCGTGCAAAAGCCTATTGCAAGAGGCGGTCTTTCTACAAACTCCGTCACTTCATCAAGAAATTTAATGATACTCTCTGACGGCTCTATGACAGGCTTGCCGTCTATTTCAGAATGATGTGAAAGAAAATTCCTTATCTCCCTGCATAAATCCAGCTTCTCCCTGTAATTCTTCCCCTCTCTGTCATTGATGAACTTTACAACAGGACTTCCAAATGTCTTTTCATCAAATCCGTATTTTAAATTGAGTGCCTCTTCCAATTTCTTGTATTTATCGAGAAATTCCTCACTCCTCATTCAGCATTCCTCATTTCCCAATCGTATTCTTTCAGCCTGCCGTTATTCGACAATTCAGGAAA
>DBXL01000101.1:9249-10257 GCA_002309275.1 Ruminococcaceae bacterium UBA1213
TCCGTGTAATTGTGATTTGCCTTTTTGGAGAAATAATAGTAAATACCGCCCTTTGTCCTTTCAAAAAAATCATCTAAATTTTCATAATACGTCAAGTCCAGATAATTCCAATAATCCAGCCCTGCTCTTTTCAAATGCTTGTCAGTCGGGGTAAATCCCATAGGCTTGACAATATGCAGTCTTGCTCCCGTTACTGCACAAGTTCTTGCAATATTTCCTGTATTCTGAGGTATCTCAGGCTCTACCAATACTATATTCAACTCTGCCATTTTCTAAAACTCCATTTCACTCTATATATTCCAATTCCTCTATCTTCACAACTCCGATTTTTTTAAGCTCACTCAAAGAAAAATTTACATCATCAAGTGTATTATAACTCGGTATATGCGGAACACGGCATATAATTTTATTTTTATCCGTAAGCGTCACAAGCATTTTCAGATTCTCAATGACACTGTAATTATCCCTGCCTGTATAAGCTCTGTAAATCCCCGCATTCATGTCTTTTATGTCAATATACCACTCGTCAACGTATGGAACAAGTTTTCCTACCGCATAAAAATCCGTGTTCAAAGACGTTTGAACGGCTACATCAATAAACGGATATTCCTTTTTGAATGCCGAAATAAAATCTGCATATAAAAGAGGCTCTCCTCCGCCGAATGTAATTCCTCCGCCTGTTGCCTCAAAATAAACAAGGTCTTTTTTCAGCATACCGAATAACTCCGATACAGATATTTTCTTAATGGTCGGCAGTTGATTCACAAAACTTTTATTGATACAATATTTGCAGTTCAGCGGGCATTTGTCAAATACGACAAGTGAACGCACACCCTCGCCGTCCGTTCCCATTCTCAGACGATTCACACCGCATATTTCCGCTTCTGTATTGCAATTTTCATTATCTTTGTCATAACGGAATTTATTATGATTTTTGTCATACACCTTTTCCCATAAATTTTCGGAATCCCAATCGCATCTTCTGCAAGTTCCCATACATTCTCCACT
>DBXL01000144.1:0-4754 GCA_002309275.1 Ruminococcaceae bacterium UBA1213
GAATGTAATTTTTTTGTTTTGTATTCGGCTTGTAATCAGACTTTCGGACTTATCGAACTTTTCAGTTTCACGGATTCAGGATTATATCAAAAATCATACGGCATGATTTTTGTATAAAAATACTATTTGATTTTGTTTTTGGAAAATGATATAATTATGTTAAACTAACGTGTTGCAAATTACTGCGTAAATCCAGTTGTTTGCGGCACGTTTATTATTTTGGGAGGTGAATATTTTGAAAAGAATAAAAGAAGCCTGCATTTGTCAGACACTTCATTTCATGCTCAGTGATAATGTTGAACACCGTCTTGCAGTAAAACTTGTCAAGGACGAAGTTGAAAGATATAAGTCTTCACTTGACAAAAACAACACAAAGTACAGGATAATCGAGGAAACGACTCAGCCTGACGGTTCTGTGATAATGAAAATCAAAAAGCAGTATAATTACAGTCCCGTAGGTTCCTATCTTGACTAAAATTTAACAGGTAATCAGACAGCGTGTTGCTCAAAGCGTAAATCCGGCTTGCAGCAGCACGCTGTATTATTTTGGAGGTATTTTCAATGGAAACAAATCAATTTTTAGGACAGGAAAGTATAGGCAGACTGATAAGAAAATATGCTGTTCCGTGTATCATTTCCTTGCTTGTGGGTGCTTTATATAATATCGTTGACCAGATATTCATTGCAAATGCGGATTATCTCGGTTCTTATGGAAATGCGGCCAATACAGTTGTTTTTCCTCTGACGGTCATAGCCCTTGCCATATCTGTAATGATTGGTGACGGCTGCTGTGCATTTGTCAGTCTGAAACTTGGCATGGGAGAAAATGACAAGGCAAAAATAAGTGTGGGAAACTCCGTTGTAATAACAGTTGTCAGCAGTTTGATTTTGTGTGCTGTTTACCTGATTTTCAGTGACGGCATTATCACAATGTTCGGCGGTACGGTCAATCCCGAAACTTTCAGACATTCAAAGGAATATTTTTTCTGGATAGCAACAGGCATACCGTTTTATATGTTCGGTCAGGCAATGAACCCTGTTATCCGTGCTGACGGAAATCCGAAATTTGCTATGATATCTACTCTTGTGGGGGCTGTTATCAATATGATACTTGATCCGATATTTATTTTTATATTCAGGTGGGGAATGATGGGTGCTGCTGTTGCAACGGTAATCGGTCAGATTGTAACGGCGGTTTTAGTACTGTGGTATCTTATGAATATGAAACTGATAAAGCCCTCAAAACAAGATTTTCAACTCAATGCAGACATCACAAAGAAAACACTTATTCTTGGTCTGACGAGTTTTCTTTCACAGATTTCACTTGTTGCGGCAATGGCTACAATTAACAATATGATTCGTAAATATGGGGCAATGGACGCTGTTTTCAGTTTTGAACAGTATGCACAGATACCGATGGCTGTCGTTGGTATCGTTATGAAATTCTTTCAGATAGTCATTTCCATTGTTGTAGGAATGGCGGCAGGCTGTATTCCGATAGTAGGTTTCAATATGGGTGCGGGTCTTAAAAAACGTGTTGGTGAGCTGTTCACAAGGCTGCTCACAGCAGAGGCTTGTGTCGGAGCTGCTGCACTTTTGATTGTAGAACTGTTTCCGCATTTTCTGATACAAATATTCGGTGCGGCAAATGAAAGCACATATTACAGCGACTTTGCCGTAAAAGCATTTCGTATATATCTGTGTATGATGATATTCGCCTGTGTGAATAAAGCAACATTCATTTTCCTGCAGGCAATGGGAAAAGCTGTTGAATCCACGGCACTGTCAGTGATAAGAGAGATTGTTTTCGGTGTAGGATTTGCGTTGGTACTTCCCATTTTCTTCGGACTTGACGGTGTGCTTTATTCTATGCCTGTTTCGGATATGCTGACATTTGCTATTGCATTATTTCTTATTATCAGAACGTACAAAGAGATTGGAAAAACTAAAAAAATTGAAGAATAATTAACTGAACACAGCCGTGCAGAACATTCAAAAATCTGCACGGCTGCTCTTTTTCGCATTTTGAAAGATAAAAAAACGCACGAAACGAAGCGGATGTACTGGCAAACCGGCTGAATCATTACGGATTTGCTTTTATTGAATTACCTTTCCCATCTCGTAAGCCTCTTTCAGCTTTTGGCTGCCCTCTATCGTCTTAGGTTCTGTAAAACCTCCTGCAAATACCTTTCCGGCAAAACGGGCTTTTTCAAAGCAGTCTATCCAACCCTGTAAGCCCTTTACTACACCTTCATCCGTATAATCTTCGTCCTCTGCAGCTACAGAGAGCAGATAGACATCCCTGAACTGATAATCACGGGGATAGAGAGAATTTGCACGATCAATCATTGTTTTCATCTGACCGCACATTTCGTAATAATAAATTGGCGTTGCCCAAACAACGACCTCTGCATTAAGCAGCTTTTCCGTTATCTCATTTGCATCGTCCTTTATGACACAGTATCCCAGCTTCTGACAGGCAAAACAACCTCTGCAAAAGCCGATAGTTTTATCTCTGAGGGAAACAATTTCAACTTCATTGCCTGATGCCCTCGCTCCGTCAGCAAAGGCATTGGCAAGTATTTCTGAGTTGCTGCCCGGACGGATACTTGTACTTATTATCAATACTTTTTTAGCCATGATAAACTCTCCTTATTTCAGATATTCATTGAAAAATACTTCCAGCTTATCGAAAGGAATCGCATTCTTACCGCCGCCGTCATACAGGTCGGTATGAACCGCATTGGGAATGATATACAGTTCTTTATTGCTTGTATATTTGCTGTCTTTTATCATATCGGCATAAGCGTCCTTGCTGAAATAGCAGGAATGAGCCTTTTCGCCGTGTATCAGCAAAACTGCACTGCGTATCTCGTTTGAATATTGCAGAATGGGCTGATTCATAAACGACTCACAGCCGATAACATTCCAACCGCCATTGGAATTTAGCGATCTTTTATGATACCCACGGTCTGTTTTATAGTAGTCGTAATAGTCCTTTACAAAGAACGGAGCATCTTCGGGCAGAGGATCGACTACACCACCGCCGAGCTTGTATTCGCCTGCTTTATAATCAACAATTCTCTGTGCACAGAGAGCCGCTTTTTTCTCATATCGTGCTTGCTCGCTGTCCTCAGAATCAAAATAGCCCTTTGCATTAACTCTTGTCATATCGTACATAGTGGATGCAGCAGTTGCTTTTATGCGTGTATCGAGAGCCGCTGTATTGATTGCCATGCCGCCCCAGCCGCAGATACCTATTATTCCGATTCTGTCCGAATCGACAAGCTCATTTACAGACAAAAAATCCACTGCCGCCATGAAATCTTCGGTGTTGATATCGGGAGATGCCATATATCTCGGCTGACCGCCGCTTTCACCTGTGAAGGACGGATCAAAGGCTATTGTAAGAAATCCACGCTCCGCCATTGTCTGAGCATACAATCCTGAACACTGCTCCTTTACTGCACCAAAAGGTCCTGATACCGCTATCGCCGGCAGCTTTCCCTCTGCATTTTGCGGAACATACATATCAGCCGCAAGGGTTATGCCGTAACGGTTGATGAACGTCACCTTGCTGTGGCTGACTTTGTCGCTTTTCGGAAAGGTCTTGTCCCATTCCTGTGTTAATACAAGTTTTTCTGTTTTCATTTTTATTTGCCCCTTTCGCATTGATTATATTGATAATGTTATCGTAACATCGCCGCAGCTCAAAAGCTCCGTCATTTCCTGCGGCGTTTTATCCGTTATATGTCCGAGCTTTGTATATGCCCATGAATTTGAACCGTAGAATACAACCAACTGATTGCCTGAATACAGAACAATATCCCCTGACGAAGTGGTTGTCTGAACATCATTACGGGGCAGGTCTGCACCGATAGCCCCGACCTGTTCAAAACCGCCGTACATGGACATTGCGATAGTCAAGGTCTGATTTCTGCACAATTTTTTCAGTGAATCAACTGATTCATTATCCTCCCACTTTACAGAAACGGGAGTATTGCCGATAACCATTTTCAATACTTGTGCCTCCGTTTCATCGAACGTTTCATTATCTTCAACAGAAGTCTGAGACTTTTGTTCATCATTTGAATTCAGAGTAGATTCCGTAAAAAACAATTCATTCGATATTGTACTTGATGTTGCTTCTGACTGTACATTATTTTCTGAATTGTTTTGAACATTACCGCAGGCGGTCAGAGTTATGCCCAATAACAAAATGCTCAGTATTGGCATTGACTTTCTCATAAATAATCCCTCCCCGACAGGTTGAAATATTTATCATTTGATGTTATAATCATTATAACACCTAAACTTAACTTTAGGTCAAGGATTATTTTAAAAAAAAGGAGATTTTTTATGTATACCATTGGTCAGGTTTCGGAAATGTTTTCTCTGCCGATTTCAACACTGCGATACTACGACAAAGAAGGGCTTTTTCCGGAAATGGAAAGGCAATCGGGAATAAGAAAATTCAGCGAGCGTGAACTTGAAGCTCTGAGAGTAATTGAATGCCTGAAAAAATCGGGACTGGAAATAAAAGAAATCAAGCAGTTTATGGAGTGGTGCATCGAGGGTGTATCAACCTATCCCGAACGCAAAAAGCTGTTTGAAGCAAGGCGAAAGGCAGTTGAAGAGGAAATGCTCCGTCTTCAGAAAACGCTTGATATGCTGAAATTCAAATGCTGGTACTATGATACCGCAATGCAGGACGGCAGTGAGGAAAGGCTCAGCGAAATGATACCGGACAATCT
>DBXL01000144.1:4819-11701 GCA_002309275.1 Ruminococcaceae bacterium UBA1213
AAATAACAAATAAACGAGGTGACTTCTTATGATGCTGCGTCAGATACAGCATTTTCAGACGATAGTTCAGGAAAACAGCTTTACCGAAGCGGCGGAGCTTTGTCATATTTCGCAGTCGGGTATTTCTCAGTCCATCAAGGCACTTGAGGACGAAATCGGTGCAAAGCTGCTGATACGCAAAAACAGAAAATTTGAGTTGACCGAAGCAGGAAAGCATTTCTATAAAAAAAGCCTTGTACTCACTGCTGATTTAGAGCAGCTTTGTCGGGAAACAGTAAGAATCGACCGCAAAGATACGACTGAACTTTCACTTGGATTTCTTTCCACCTACAGCGGCAATGAATTCAATCGTGCAATAGCTGCATTTTCCGAAAAGAATCCGACAGTGGAGCTGAGAGTTATGAGCGGCAACCATGAGGATTTGTATGACGGTCTGCGTTTTGGCAAAATTGACCTTGCACTGAATGACCAGCGAAGAGCATTTTCCGATAATTACGAAAATCTTGTGCTGATGGAAAGTATCTGCTATGTGGAAATAGCGTCCCATAATCCTCTCTCAAAGCTTGATGTAATTGATGTGGAAGCTCTGAAAAATACCCCCTGTATTCTTGTGGCTTCAAAGGAACAGCAGAAGGAAGAACAGCGTTTTTATCGTGATATTATCGGTTTCAAAGGAGAATTTCTCTTTGCAGAAACACTCCAGTCTGCTCGTATGATGGTGGTATCAAACCGTGGTGTTATGCCTGTCGAGGGTGCAAACAGCGATTCTTTTTTCGGTGCTACACTAAAGCGTATTCCTCTCACAAGGAACGGCTCACGGATAAAAAGAAAATACTGTGCCTTTTGGAAAAAAGACAATTCCGGACCTTATATTGAAGAATTTGCAGAAATACTGAAATTGATGTACTGATTTCGCATTACTCATACTTATCTGAAAGCCCCCTTTTTCGAATTGATTGACCTTTCTGAATTTGATATACTTATTACAGACAGAAAGATCGGCGGTTTTATCACAAGCTGTTCAATCGAAACAGGAGGTTTTTATTATGAAGAGAACATGGCTCATCACAGGAGTAAGCAGCGGATTTGGCAATGAGATGACAAAGCAGCTTCTTGAAAAAGGCGATACCGTTATCGGTACAGTAAGAAACACGAAAAAGGTTGAGGAGCTTATTGCAAAGTATCCTGATACCTTTGATTGTCAGATACTTGATGTAACCAATCTGACGAGAATACACAGCTTTATCCCTGAGATGTTTGAAAAACACGGCAGAATAGATGTTATCGTCAACAATGCCGGCTACGGACTTTTCGGTGCTGCTGAGGAATTGGACTACGAGAACATTCAGAAAATCATGGACACCAACCTGACAGCTCCTATTATGATAATCCACGACAGTCTTCCATTTTTGAGAAAGCAGGGCGGCGGCAGGATAATCCAGCTTTCGTCCTACGGCGGACAGGTAGCTTTTGCAGCTAATTCCATGTACCACGCTACAAAATTCGGAATTGAAGGCTTCTGCGAATCCGTTGCACAGGAGGTCGCAAGGTACAACATCGGCATTACCATAGTCGAGCCGGGCGGAGCAAGAACGGAATTCAGATACGGCAGTGCCCACGTTGCAAAGCTTATGCCGGAATATGACCATGTGCATGGCTTTCTCAATATGCTTGATCCGACAAAGGGATTGGCACCCGGCGATCCTGCAAAAATGGCAGCCCGTATGATAGAGAGTGTTGATATCGAACCTGCACCCCTTCGACAGGTATATGGCTCACAGGCACTTGACACAACGATCAAAAGGCTTGAAGAAAGAGTGGCAGATTACAAAACACAGACAGAGCTTGCGGCATCAACTGATGTTACGGAGGAATAACTATGGCAATTACAGAGTTTTCAAAAGCCTATCACGAAAAGATGTTTCCGAGCTATGTGTCCGATTTTCTTCGTACAGATCCGGAGTTTATCGAGCGTTTCGATAATTTTGCATTCGATGAGGTCATCAATCAGGAGGGGCAGGGACTGGATGATAAAACAAGATTCATGGCTATCCTTGCAACGCTTCTCGGCTGTCAGGGCATTGATGAATTCAGGGCAATGGTTCCGGCGGCAATGAATTTCGGTGTAACACCGGTAGAGATAAAGGAAATTACCTATCAGGCAGTAGCTTATCTTGGTATCGGCAGAGTGTTGCCTTTCCTGAAAGCAGTCAATGCTATTCTTGAGGAAAAGGGTATTTCACTTCCTCTTGAAGGTCAGGCTATGACTACGACTGAAAACCGCCGTGAAATGGGAACTCAGGCACAAGTGGATATTTTCGGTGAAGGAATGAAGGATTTCTGGCAATCCGGAGCGGAAGAATCAAGACATATCAATTATTGGCTTGCTGACAACTGTTTTGGAGATTACTACACAAGAACCGGACTTTCCTATGCACAGCGTGAGATGATAACATTTTGCTTCCTTTCAGCACAGGGCGGCTGTGAACCACAGCTCACGGCTCATGCGGCGGCAAATATGAAAATCGGAAATGACAAGGCTTTTCTTATCAGAGTAATAAGTCAGTGCCTGCCATATATCGGTTATCCGAGAAGTCTGAATGCACTTGCGTGTGTGAATAAGGCGGCTGAAAACTGAAGGGGGCAACAGCTATGAATGAAGAGCAATTTGAAAAGGGAAATATTTTTGGAAAGGGCGATCTTAACACGGCATTCGCACAGTATTTTATCGGAAATTCCTATCTGAATCCGTTGACGGATATGCAAAAGGGTGAGCTCCCGCTCTTTAATGTGACATTTGAACCCGGCTGCCGTAATAACTGGCATATCCATCACGCCGATAAAAACGGAGGACAGATACTCATCTGTACTGCCGGAAGCGGCTGGTATCAGGAGGAAGGCAAGGAAGCAGTTGATTTACAGCCCGGTACAGTTATTGTTATCCCTGCAAATGTCAAGCACTGGCACGGTGCAAAAAAGGATTCCTGGTTTTCTCATATAGCTATAGAAGTGCCGGGAGAAAACTGCTCTACAGAGTGGTGTGAGCCGATTTCCGATGAAGAATATCAAAAACTGTAAAGCAGGTGAAAAAGACGGATTGCGGAAAGGGGGAGCCTATGAAAACTAAAAGTATCATTATGCGTATCATAGACCTCATTATGACAGGCAATCTTCTGTTCCTGATGTCCATGCAGGTGACACAGCAGTTTGCTCATGAATGGATAGGCATTGCAATGACGGTGCTGTTTATCGTTCACCATATTTTCAATTATAAATACTACAAGACGATTTTCAAGGGAAAGTATAATTTTCTCAGAATATTTCAGCTTGTGATAAGTGTTTTGCTGTTAGTGTCTTTTGTTCTGACTGCTTTTTCCGGCATGGCAATGAGCAGATATGCAGCCTCATTTATGAATGGATTGATAAAAACCTCTGATGCAAGAGAGCTTCACCTCGCTATATCATATTGGGCATTTGTGCTGATGGGAGTTCATATAGGTCTGCATTTCGGAATCATAACGGCAAAGCTGCCAAAAGGCGTTTTCAGGATAGTAGCTGCCGTTATTATGACAGGCATTTCCGTATGGGGATTTATGCTTTTTCTTAATGCTGACATCTTCGATTATATGTTCATGAAAACGCACTTTGCCTTCCTGGACTATAATAAAGCTGTATGGATTGTGATACTCGAAAATCTTGTAATGCTGATTTTGTGGGCTTTTATGACATACCTGCTGTCACTGTTTATAAAGTCCGTTACAGCTAAAGGGAAAAAGGAAAAGAAAAAGACTATTTTCACTGTTTTGTACGCTGTTGGCATTGTTGTTATTATTGGTATAGGAACACTTCTGCATTTTCTGATACCTGCCGGCAATACTGCATTTTGAAAACATGAATATGTCAGATATAGAAATAACATTGTTGATGAGGTAAAAGCCATGATTGATGAAAACGAAATAAGGCAGCTTTATTATGATATGTACACTGCTATGGTAGAAAAGAATGAGTCTGAGCTTAACAGAGTTCATGATGATTCATTTGTCCTGATACACATGACAGGTATGCAGCAGACCAAAAGAGAGTATATTTATGCCATTATGAACGGAACTCTAAACTACTATTCATCTGAAAATGACAGTCTGGAGATCAGCATAAACGGAACTGCTGCAAAGGTAATTGGTCGGAGCCGTGTTACTGCTGCCGTATTCGGTGGCGGAAAGCATACATGGCGTCTTATGCTTACCTTCGACCTGAAAAAGACCAATGACGAATGGAAGTTTACAAAGGCTCAGGCATCGACATACTAAGGCTTGATGCATAATCAGCTGTTGCTATTTTACGATATCATTATGGTACAATTAAGATAAAAAACGAACGGAGGTAATACTTATGGCAAAAACACTCATAGCTTTCTTTTCGAGAGCAGATGAAAACTATTTCGGCGGTGCCATGCGTTATGTCAAGGTAGGCAATACGGAGATCGTGGTAAACTCAATGAAAGATATACTCACGGCAGATACATTCAAAATTGAAATGAAAGAACCCTATTCTTCGGTTTATATNNACCTGTATCGATCAGGCAAAAAAACATCTTCAAAGCAATGCAAGACCTGAGCTTGTCAGCCTTCCGGACAGCATTGACGAATATGACACTATCATTTTAGGCTATCCGAACTACTGGGGAACTATGCCGATGGCGGTATTCACATTCCTTGAAGCCTTTGACTTTTCCGGAAAGACCATACTTCCTTTCTGCACCAACGAGGGCAGCGGAATGGGCAAAAGCGAAAAGGATATAAAGAATATTTGCAGCGGTGCTAATGTAGCGGCGGGCTTGGCAATCAGAGGCAGCAAGGCTGCAGGCTCAGAGAACGATGTAAAAAAGTGGCTTGCAAAAAACGGAGTTATTTAAGGGGGCAGAAATTATGGAGTATATATTATTGAATAATGGAGTAAAATGTCCCGTTATAGGAATAGGAACTTTTATGCTTACACCTTCTCAGGCTGAAAACAGTGTCAGAGAAGCATTGAAGATAGGCTACTCTCTCGTTGATACAGCTAACGCTTATGTGAACGAAAGAGCCTGCGGCAGAGGCATAAAGGAAAGCGGGATTGACCGTTCGGAGGTATTTATCTCAACAAAGCTATGGCCAAGCGAATATGAAAATGAAAACGCTGTTGATGAAACACTTGAAAGACTGGGCGTTGAATATGTTGACCTGCTTTATATCCATCAGCCTGCCGGAAACTGGCTTGCAGGTTACAGACAGCTTGAAAAGGCATATCGTGAGGGCAAGGCAAAGGCTATCGGCATTTCAAACTTTGAAGGAAAGTTTATTGCTGAGCTTGAAACCAAGTGGGAGATCGTTCCACAGTTTATTCAGGTGGAGGCACATCCGTATTTTACACAGAAGGAGCTTCGTAAAACACTTGACAAATACGATATCAAGCTCATGAGCTGGTATCCTCTCGGTCATGGTGACAAAGCACTTATCAATGAGCCGATATTTGTTGCTCTCGGTCAAAAATACGGCAAAACTCCTGCACAGGTCATTCTGAAATGGCATACACAAATGGGGTTTGCGGTAATACCCGGCAGTAAGAATGTGGAGCATATCAGGGACAATCTGAACATTCTTGATTTCACACTGACTGACGAAGAAATGGCGGAGATTGCAAGGCTTGATAAGGGTGAACGCTATTATCACCGCACGGACGCTCAGCTTGCACAATTTGCAGCATGGCAGCCGGAATATGAGAAAAAGTAAAGGGTGGTCGTAATGAAAAAGGTTATCTCTGTACTGACTGTGCTTGCACTATTATTGTTTGCTTTTGCCGGGTGTTCTTCCGGCAACGGAAAAAGCGAAAGCAGCAAACCCCAAGCAGAGAAAAGCACATCACAGTCAGATAAAGCAAGCGAAGATGATAATTCTATGCAGTCAACTTCAAATGCCGCTGATGAATCAAAAACTGCCGCAGGCAGCAACGCTATCGTTGTATATTTTTCAAGAACAGGAGAGCAATATTCAGTTGGTGTGATTGATGAGGGGAATACTGCTATTGTGGCAAAAATGATTGCAGAAAAAACCGGTGCAGATATATTTGAAACATTGCCGGAAACGGATTATTATCCATACACTTACACAGAACTGACCGAAGTTGCCAAAAAAGAGCAGAACGAAAATGCTCGTCCGGCAATAGGGAGTGCCCTGCCTGTTATGTCAAAGTATGATACGGTGTTTATAGGTGCTCCGGTATGGTGGGGCGATTGGCCGATGATTATGTACACATTCTTTGAAAGTACAGATTTGTCGGGCAAAAAACTGATACCCTTTTCCACTCACGAAGGAAGCGGTCTTTCAGGCTTTGACGGTAAGCTGTCAGCCGCAGTACCTGATGCAGAGGTACTCACAGGGCTCGCTGTACGTGGAAGTGACTGTCAGAATGACAAGGCAGGCGTAAAATCAAAGGTAGATGAATGGATAAGCAGTCTTGGGTTATCATAAAATTGAATAGGAAATAAAATAGCAGGAGTGTCAGACTTACATTACGGTCAGATACTACTGCTTTTATTTTGCTTTGCCGGCAGAAAAGGAAAATATATTTATACTGTCTTAAGACTTTTGGCATAAACAAAAGTCTTAATGAAAGTGTTTTGCATGGTGAATAACTGTGGCTATACGAAGTCTGAACTGCATTATAAACATGAAAGCCCGAAATCAAGCATACGCTGATTTCAGGCTTTTTTATCGTCAATTCATATATTACGCAAATGTGCTGTATCTGTGAAAGTTATTTTTCCTCTGCCAAGAATAATCGAACCTTCATGCTCCATGCGTTTGAGAATCCTTGAAACAACTTCCCGTGAAGAATTGATTTCTC
>DBXL01000208.1 GCA_002309275.1 Ruminococcaceae bacterium UBA1213
AGTGCGAGTGTCAATACTTTGACGAGATTTTTTTTCATTGTGATTGCTCCAATCTATAATTTTTTTGATGCTTTTCAAGCACCGATTGATAGTATTATAACACCCAAAATAAACATATGTCAAGTACAAATATGAATTTTTTTGTCAAAATTGACAATGGGCTATTTTTGAAATAGTTCTATTTATACAAATTATTTTTGATAATATAATTTTCTATATCAGGGTTCACCATTCCGGAGATACTTTTGTTATGTGAAACATTATTTCTAATCTGCGTTGATGAAACGGTGATTATATTCATATCAAGTATTTTTGTCTTTGCACCGAGAGAGTGAAGATAATCAGACTGTTTTTGTAAATGTGATATATCGTCATCATTTCTGGGCACGCCGCATATCACTGCAAGCTGAAAAATAATTTCCGGATTTTTCCATTGATGGATAGTCATAAACATATCTGCTCCTGTTATGAGATAAAGTTCATCATGGGGATAGATTTTTTTCAGTTCCTGTAAGGTCATGTAAGTATAGCTTGCACCCTGTCTTTTAATTTCAATATCACTGACTTCCGCAAAGGGCATATCTTTAATGGCAAGCCTGCACATATCCAGTTTTTGCTGTGGTGATACAGAATTATCCCTCTGCTTGTGCGGAGGGATATAAGTAGGTATTATTAAAACTTTGTCGAGTGCAAGTTCCTTTGCGAAAGCCTTTGCAAGCATGATATGACCGTTATGAATGGGGTTGAAGCTTCCACCGAACATAGCGATTTTCATTTTGATTTACCCTTTCTTGCCTTAGGCAGTTCAATTTTAGGTTCTTTGGGGTTTCGTCTGAAAAGTACAAATTTAGCCCCTATAACCTGTACAACTTCTGAATTTGTTTCAAGTGCAAGCTGTTCGGCGATTTCCCTTGAAGTCACGCCTGCTGTTTCAAGGACTTTTCCCTTGATAAGTTCCCTTGCAGTGAGAGCGTCATCAGCCTGCTTGGTAATTTGTTCACTCATACCGCCTTTGCCGACCATTAAAATAGTTTCCTCGTCAACGGCGAGTGAACGCAAAAAAGCTCTTTGTTTACTTGTAAGCATAAATTTTCAAATTCCTTTCTGTCTGTCGCTTAAAATTTGGGTAAGATTTTTCAAAGCTCTGCCACGATGGCTTATCACATCTTTCTGATTGGCGGAGAGTTCTGCAAAAGTCTTGTTGCCCTCAACAAAGAATATCGGATCATATCCAAATCCATTTGTTCCTCTGGGTGCATAGCCTATCATGCCGTCGCATTTTCCCTCTGCAAAAATGGTTTCACCCTTGGGAAAACAGCAGCATATCACACACTGAAAATAAGCACTTCTGTCAGGACTGCCTGTTTTATTGAGTTCTGCAAGCAGTTTGTTTATTTTCATTTCATCTGTTGCACCCTCACCGGCATATCTTGCCGAATATATTCCCGGCTGACCGTCAAGGGCATTTACACATAATCCCGAATCATCTGCAATAGCAGGATAACCTGTTTTTTCACAGGCAGCCCTTGCTTTCAGTTCGGCATTTTCTGCAAAAGTCTTTCCTGTTTCCTCAACCTCATCAAGCTCAAAACCCAACTGTTCAGCCGTTTTTATGGATATATTCAGCGGTTTTAAAATTCTTTCCAATTCTTCCAGTTTCTTTTTATTGTTGGAAGCAAGTACAAATATCATATAAAAAATCTCCTTTCAAATATAATTCCTCATTCCTCATTTGACATTTCTCATTCTTCCTTGATTTCGCCTTTTTTCCACTGCTCAAACCAGTCATCATCAGCAGTAGTTGTGGCGGTCTGCTCGGTACTCCAGTTATATTTCTTTGCACGGTTTTTACGTTCTTCTGCACGTCTTTTCTTTTCTTCGGCTTTTTCAAGTTCAAGTGCAGCCTTTGCCTGTTCTTCTGCAAGAATTTCTTCTTCTGTTTTAGCCTTTTCTTTTTCTTCTTCGGCAAGCTTTTCAGCCTCTGCTTCTGCATCTATCTGTTCCCAAATTTCAGCGGTTGCAGGTTTGAATTCTTCCTCAGCAGGTGCCGTTTCTTCTGTTTCCTTAGTTTCTTCCATCTCTGCAATTTCCTCTGCACCGAACAACGCTCTTGCAAATTCATCAGGCTCAAACGGCTGTAAATCGTCAATTTGCTCACCGACACCAATGTATTTTACAGGCACATTCAATTCCTCTTTAATGGCAAGAATGACACCGCCCTTTGCCGTACCGTCAAGCTTTGTTAAAACAATACCTGTAATGCCTGCGGCATTTTTAAACTCCTTTGTCTGATTAACGGCATTCTGTCCCGTTGTAGCGTCAAGAACGAGTAAAACTTCCTTGTCGGAGTCGGGGAGTTCACGATTAATAATTCTGTTGATTTTTTCAAGCTCTGCCATAAGATTTTTTTTGTTGTGCAGTCTGCCAGCGGTATCCACTATAATAATATCACTGCCCTTAGCCTTTGCGGAGGCGATAGAGTCAAATACAACAGCAGCAGGATCAGCTCCCTCACCCTGTTTAACAATGTCAGCACCTGAGCGGTCAGCCCATATTTGAAGCTGGTCGATTGCGGCGGCACGGAATGTATCAGCGGCTGCAAGAGTGACTTTTTTACCCTGACGGATAAAATTAGCTGCCATTTTGCCGATAGTAGTCGTTTTGCCTACACCGTTTACACCGATAACGAGTATAACAGACGGTTTTGTATCAATTTTAAGTTCCTGACCGCCTTTGAGCATTTCGCTGATGACATCGGCAAGCAAGCCGTTTATTTTGGCAGGCTCTGTAATGCCCTCTTGTTTAACACGTTTTCTGAGTTCGTCACAGATTTTTTCGGCGGTATAAACGCCGACATCTGCCATAACAAGCAGTTCTTCGAGTTCTTCAAAAAGCTCGTCATCAATTTTTGTAAAGGATTTGAGCATAGTGTCAATTCTTCCAAAAATCGCATCACGGGTTTTTCTCAGACCATCTCTTATTTTTTCAAAAAAACTCATATACATCTACTCCTTAAAAAATATCTGTTCATGGTCCTTGCATTGTTTTTGTTGCAACCCACTTTCCATCTTGTTCTTCAGCGGCAATCCGCACTTTTATCATTTCTTTTTGGGAGCCTCTCCCCATAATTTCCTTGCCCGTTGTATCATAAACACGCTGCCAATATTTTATCCAAAGATAAGCATTGTCACCCGATACTTTTCCTGTGATAAAATATATCTGATGTTCTTCTCTTGCAGCAGTGTCACGAATTGCAGAAAAAACATAAAGCTTTCCTAAATCTTTCTCTGCTTCTTTCGTGGTTGCGTATATGGAAGAACAAGCGTGTTCTATATCATCAAGTAACGGTTGTAATCCATTTATATCCTTGTCAGAGCAGGTTTCATGCAGTTCGGAATATGTTTCTTCTCCAAACCAATTAAGTTCCCGTATATTTTCATCTTCACCAAACGGAAAGCCGTTATCATCTGAATGATTTGAAAAGAACGATACTGCAAGCCATATTACAAGTAATATGCAGATTAACGAGCAAATTACTGCTAACAATATTTTTTTTGATTTGCTCGAAAATTTCATATATATATTTCTCCTTTCAAAATTTTATTTAATTCCTAATTTTTGTTCAACCTCGCTTGCACGGAGTTCAAGGAGTTTGGAAATGCCCCTGTCCTGCATGGTGACACCGTACAAAACATCGGCTTCTTCCATAGTGCCACGCCT
>DBXL01000197.1:0-196 GCA_002309275.1 Ruminococcaceae bacterium UBA1213
TGACGATAATGCAGGATAAACTGACACTTCAGCCTGATGACGAGATTATAGTAATAGAAATCACAATGAAATAGCACCGTAACCGAACTGTTCTGTATGACGTGATTTCTGTCAAAAAAAACCGAGATGGGAATGTTTGTTCCATCTCGGTTTTTTTATGAAGTATATTGGTGCATTTTTAAACAAAGTCCTCAGG
>DBXL01000197.1:326-1628 GCA_002309275.1 Ruminococcaceae bacterium UBA1213
AAAATCATATTGTCAATCATGCCGTGATAGATGGCGGGAACTTTTTCTATGAGTTCCTTTTGATTTTTGATGAGCCATTGGGAGAATGAGTAGTTTTTGTTGTAGCAATTCGTACGATACCCAACCCGTGCAAATTTTGACAAGTCATCATTAAACGAAAAGAACAACTGAACTGGAAATTCGGAAGTATCCGTTTCATCTTTTTCTTTTTTCTTTATACACAAACCATAGTTTTTATAATAAACTGTAAAGTGCTTTTTCAAAACTGCCAAAAGAACATTATCAAAAAGTGATTTTTCGTCATATAAACCTATATTTGTATATTTTTCTGACGTAACCATTTCTTTCAACTGAAAAAGTGTATATTTTTCAAAAAGATTATTTCGGAATGTCATATCTTTTTTCCATTCGGGATTTTGTTCAAGCAGTTCAAAAAGTTCCTTTTCCGTAAGTAATAAGTCATTTTTTAAAACAAATTCATTGGTTAAACCTAAAAAATAGAGTTCTCGGTCTATTTTTTCCAGTGCGAACGCTGCCTTTGTTGGTAAGCCGATGATTTTATCTCTGGCAATATCCACTTCGGGCAGATACTCACCATTCAACAAAAGTATATTTTTATCTGTTATCGACTGGGTATCTGCTAAAATACCGTTATAAGCAATTATACCACCATCAAGGTATTTTAATACATATTCCCATAATTCGTTTTCTGAATCATTTGTTTCTAACAAGTCTTGATATTCTATTGATATACTTTCATATTTACCTTTTCTTCCACGTCGTTCACTTATTTCAGCGTTTAATCCTATTGTGTTCGAAAGTTTAATAGCATAAAGACATGGATAAGGATATTCTGAATCGTCGGATTTAAAAGATGAAGCGGTATTCACCTCGACTGATACACCTTGAATATTTTTGCCACCCGAAAGCCAATCAAAAGGAAAATATCGGAAGTTGATAATTGGTTTTTCTGTAAATGTTGCCCACGGACATTTTTCTTTCAATTCCTCAAATTTTTTATCGGGAATGGGATGCTTGTAAACTTTCGGCTCTGCTCCTGTACCATCGGGATTAAGTTTGTGAACCAATTTCATTAACTCGTCCTGTGTAGGAAACTCTTTTTTGCCGTCCTCTCCCAAATATTCCACTTTTATTTCGGGAAACTGTACATATTTTTCTACAATTTCCTTAAATGAACGGTATTTTACCATCTTATACAAATCGACACGAACACATATGGTTGTACCGTACTCCGTGCGGTAGCCTGTATCCTTACTGTCGGGACTGTGCATTGGACTACTG
>DBXL01000197.1:1724-2704 GCA_002309275.1 Ruminococcaceae bacterium UBA1213
GATATTTCAACAGGCGTATTATAATCATTCATAAAGCAGGAAAGTATACCGATACCGAATCGGCTGATAGGCTTATTTATTTTTTTGCCTTTTTCACAGCACTCTGTTTGTATTCTGTTGAATTCATCAGAGGTATAATATGACCTGCCGATTTTCAGCAAATATTTATTGATAATTTCCTCGTCCATGCCGATTCCGTTATCTTTAATGCGAAACCAACTGTAACCTTCATTATCCGTCCATGTGCGTATGGATATTTTGCCGTCTGTCATTTTAAAATTGCCGTCCAATGTACAGCGTGTCATTACGGCATCAATGGCATTTTGCAGCAGTTCTCTCACAAATACTCCCGGATCACTGTAAAGATTTTTTCCTGTCAGCAGTGTAAGTATTTTATCCTGATCCATTGTCAAGCTGAAATCTCCGCAGGTATATTTGGGATTTCTCGAAATATTGCCCTCTTTGAGATAGGGAATATCTATGCGGTTTTGTGAATCTGTATGGCATAAATACTCACGACAGCCCTCCAATTCAGCTTTTACCCATTTATTATAATCTCTGAGTTGATGTTCAAGCTGAGAGTTGGAAAATTTGGCATCAAATTTCAATTCTCCATTTCTGATATAAAAACGTCCGGCCCTGTTTTTATACCATTCTTCACTGCTTTTCCTTTTTTCACTGTTCTCGGGTGTATCCAAACCAAGTTGTTTAAACAGTTTATCGGGAACACGGGAAGAATCGAAATCCAAAATATCCGCCAATCTGAGTAACACGGCACACAGCTTTATATCACAGTCACATATATCGACCTCTGTAAGTTCTTTCAGATTTTCACCATGACTTTTGCATAAATCAATCAGGTTTTCCAGATAAATACCCTCATGTTCCAAATCGTCCGACCAATCTTCTTCGGAGAGGTTTTCATCAATGCGTGCATGATGATTTACCCTTACATAATTTCTGATAATTCTGTCCTGTTC
>DBXL01000117.1:0-5913 GCA_002309275.1 Ruminococcaceae bacterium UBA1213
ATAGTATCCTGAATTTCCTTGAGTCCGAGACCGTGTTCTTTGAGAATATTAATGCGGTAGTTCATCAATTTTGCATAGTCGGGTTCATCACGGGTAGTTTTTTTCAATTCGGGAATACCGCTTGCCTCTGCAAAAGCTATCCATATTTCAGGAACGAGAACGCCTTCAAGGTCTAAACAAACAATTTCCATTTTTTCCAATCTCCTTTAAATTTCAGATAGGCATAATGCCGATTTTCATTATAGCATATAAAGTGTCATTTGAAAAGATATTTTTTTAAATTTTTTCTATTGTACATTTGAGAAAGATGTGTTAAAATAGATTATTATTTGAAATTGAAAGGAAGTTTTGAATATGCTTACAGATATTGAAATAGCACAGCAGGTGCAGGCACAGCCCATTAAAGAGGTTGCAGAGAAATTGGGGATTTCAGAGGAACACCTTGAGTATTACGGAAAGTATAAAGCAAAGCTGTCTGAAAGCTTGATAAAAGAAACAGCAGAGAATAAAGACGGCAAGTTGATATTGGTAACGGCGATAAATCCCACTCCCGCAGGCGAGGGAAAAACAACTACATCAGTTGGCTTGGGTGACGCATTGGCTAAAATTGGCAAGAAAACGGTTATCGCATTGAGAGAGCCGTCACTTGGTCCCGTGTTTGGCATTAAAGGCGGTGCAGCAGGCGGCGGTTATGCACAGGTAATTCCTATGGAGGACATCAATTTGCACTTCACAGGCGATATGCACGCCATTACAGCGGCAAATAACTTGCTTTGTGCAATGCTTGACAATCACATTCAGCAGGGAAATTCCCTTAATATAGATGTAAGAAGAATTTTAATTAAACGCTGTCTTGATATGAATGACAGAGAGCTGAGAAATATTGTTGCAGGCTTGGGCGGTAAAGTGAACGGCGTACCCCGTGAAGATGGATTTATTATAACCGTTGCAAGTGAAGTAATGGCGATATTGTGCCTGTCAGCAGATATAGATGACTTGAAAGAGCGTCTGGGAAATATACTTGTTGCGTATAATTTCGAGGGCAAGCCGATATATGCAAGAGATGTGAAAGCTAACGGTGCAATGGCGGCATTGCTGAAAGATGCTATCAAGCCGAATCTGGTGCAGACGTTAGAAGGCACTCCCGCACTCATGCACGGCGGACCTTTTGCGAATATCGCACACGGCTGTAACTCTGTAAGGGCGACAAAATTGGCATTGAAATTAGCTGATTATTGCGTAACGGAGGCTGGATTCGGTTCAGATTTGGGTGCAGAGAAATTCTTTGACATCAAGTGCAGAAAAGCAGGTTTGAAGCCGTCAGCAGTTGTATTGGTTGCGACGGTAAGGGCGTTGAAATATAACGGCGGAGTTCCTAAAACAGAGCTTGCAAATGAAAATCTGGAAGCATTGGAAAAAGGTATTGTCAATTTAGGTGTGCATATCGGAAATATGCAGAAATTCGGCGTACCTGTTGTAGTGGCTATCAACAGATTTGGAAATGATACGGATAGAGAGCTTGCATTTGTAGAGAGTTATTGTAAAGAGCTGGGTGCAGACTTTGCATTGTCAGAGGTATTTGCAAAAGGCGGAGCAGGCGGAATTGAGCTTGCTGAGAAAGTCGCACAGGCAGTTGAAAAGCCCTCTGAATTTAAAACTCTTTATCCTGATGATATGCCGATAAAGGAGAAAATACAGACGATTGCAAAAAATATATACGGTGCAGACGGGGTTATATACACGGCACAGGCACAAAAGGCACTGGCTGAAATTGAAAAGCTTGATACAGCGAATTTGCCTGTATGCGTGGCAAAAACACAGTATTCACTGTCAGACAATCCTGCATTGTTGGGTAAGCCGCAGAATTTCAATATCACAGTAAGGGATGTAAGATTGTCAAACGGTGCAGGCTTTGTAGTAGTTTATACAGGGGATATAATGACCATGCCAGGATTGCCGAAAGTGCCGGCGGCAGAGAAAATTGACGTTGACACAAACGGCAGAATAACAGGTCTTTTCTGATAGGGGAAATTATTTTGCAGAAATTTTTCAGTAAATCATATATTGAAACAGAGGAAATTGCCTTTCAGCTTGCACAGACGCTCAAAGGTACGGAAATTATAGCGATGTTTGGCGGATTGGGTGCAGGCAAGACGGCTTTCACAAGAGGATTGGCAAGGGGACTTGGCATTAATGACGGAGTGTCAAGTCCGACATTTGCCCTTGTGCATGAATACGAGGGAAAGTTTAATTTATATCACTTTGATATGTACAGGATAAATACATTTGATGATTTATATACAACGGGTTTTTTTGATTACATGGATAACGGTGTAATGATTATCGAATGGAGTGAGAATATTGAAAATGTACTCCCCGATAATTGCATAAAGGTATATATAAAAGTGGTTTCGGAGAATGAGAGAGAAATAGAGATAGAGGGAGCTGAAGATATATGAAAATATTAGCAGTGGATACAAGTGCCGCACCTGTATCGGCAGCTCTTTTAGACGGCGGCAAACTTTTAGGGGAGTTTTACCTGAATACAAAGACAACTCACAGTCAGACTTTAATGCCTATTATAGAAAGTCTTTTGGAAACGACAGGAATGAGTGTAAAAGATATAGATGTGTTTGCGGTAAATGCAGGACCGGGTTCATTTACGGGAGTGAGAATAGGAGTTGCATCTGTAAAGGGGCTTACTATGCCTTTGAATAAGCCGTGTGCAAGTGTTTCGACACTTGAAGCAATGGCATATTGTATGCCGTATGAAAGCGGGATAATATGTGCAGTCATGGACGCAAGATGTGCACAGGTTTATAATGCATTGTTTGAGATGGAAAACGGCATTCCGAAGCGTATCACACCCGACAGGGCATTGAGCATAGAGGAATTGAAACAGGAACTCCAAAAGTATAATGAAAAGATATATCTTGTAGGTGACGGTGCGGAGATATGCAAAAAAGCATTCGAGGGCATGGAAAATATCATGCTTGTACCCGAAAACATACGCTTTCAGCACGCTTATGGTACGGCAAAAGTGGCTGAAAGGCTTGCAGACGAAAATAAGCTCTGTACATCAGGAGAACTTATGCCGATATATCTCAGGCTTCCGCAGGCTGAGAGAGAAAGACTTGCAAAAGGTCTTTAAGCGAAAGGAAAAGCTATGAAGAAGAAAAGGAATTACATCAAGAAATTGGCAGGCGACACCGAAAGGGAGCATATCAGTTATGAAGATGCACCATTGGCGGAAATAAAGGATAATGAGCCTTTGCCGGCGAATGCCACGAAAAGTTTTTTCAAAGGTTTTATCATACTTGCAATATCTGTAATTGTTGTAATGGCTGTAACGAATATAGATAAGCTGACACCTGAAAACATATCTCACTGGATAGCCTATGACCTTTTGGGAATGTCAGAGGGTGACGGCTATCCGGCAAGCTTTTCGGGTGCGGATGTGGATACCGGAAATTTTGATTTGATGGACGGAGTGCCTGTATATTGCAGTGACACATCTGTTGCAGTGCTGAATTCCAATGCGGGAAAATATCAGGATGTCAGCCATGCATTTGCCAATCCGATATTAAGCACCAATTCCTCTTATTCGATAGTGTATAACGAGGGTGCAACGGGTTATATGATTATAGACAGAAACAGTGTGATAAAAACAGGACTGACAGAAAAGAAAATATTCTGTGCAGACGTATGCCCGAATGGGATATACTGCATACTTTCAGAAGATGATGACTACCTTTCAAAGCTGACGGTTTACAGAAAAGATGACCTTGAAATGTATAAATATTCATTTGCGGATTTCTATGTAAACAAGATTTCCATTAATACCGATGGCACAAGGGCAGTTGTATCGGGACTTTCAGCCAAAAACGGCAGTCTTTTGTCAGTGCTGTATGTGCTGGACTTCTCTCAGGGAAATTATATGCAGAGATATGAATTTGATGAAATATATATATATGATATAAGATATCTTAACAACGGCAATGCCATTGCGGTAGGTGATAAGTCCGCTTATTATATCGACATAAACAGCGGTTCAAAGAAAGATATTGAATATCATGCCAAATTCCTTACGACTTACACTCTCGACAGGAAAAACGGAATGCTTTTATCCCTGTCGTCAACGCCTGACGGCAAGGAATGTGAAGTTATCATGATAAATGAAAACGGAGAACAAAGTGCCGATATACAGACAAGCCGTCAGGTACTGTCGATGGATTACCGCAATGACAGAGTAGCCGTTCTGTTTGACAGAGAAGCATATGTATATAACATGAAGGGCAAGAAGGTTGGTGAGATACCTTCAAAAAGCGATTCAAGAAAAATACGCTTTGCCGATATAAACAGTGTTTATATTCTTGGAAAAAGCAGTCTTTATAATGTATCTGCAAAAGAATAATTTTGGGAGAATTTGCAGAAAAGCTATTGACAAAGTGGTTTTTGACAATTATAATAGAAAAAGGCGTTTCAAATAATTCGGCAGGGGTGAAATGATGATTCTTGATTTAAAGAAAATATTTCTTAACGAGAACGAGAGCCTGACTGTGCATGAGGACATAGACCTTTCCGATGTGCAGGATAATTTCAGGGAGCCTGTTTCGGCAGATATTACCGTCAGAAACAGAGCAGGCATCGCTGAATTTCTGGCAGAAGTTGCATTTGACTATTACTGTGAATGTGACAGGTGCCTTGAGCCGCTCAAAAAAAGCTATGAATTCCAATTCAGCCATATTCTCATTGTGGAAGTCCCAAAAGACGAAAGCGATGACTATATACAAGCACCTGACTATAAGCTCGATACGGTGTCTTTACTCAGAGATGACATTCTTCTGGAACTTCCGTCAAAGTTCCTCTGCAAAGAATCTTGTAAGGGCTTGTGTCCCAAGTGCGGAAAAAATCTTAATGAAGGCAGTTGTTCATGTGTGATGCATGAGCCTGATCCGAGATTGGCAGTGCTTAAAAAGCTCTGGTCGGAATGATTTTCGGTACTTTATTATTCAAGGAGGAGAACTAAAATGGCAGTACCAAAGAGAAAAACTTCTAAAGCAAGAAAAAACACAAGACGTTCGGCAGTATGGAAGCTTACAGCTCCTGCTCTTGCAAAATGCCCTGAATGCGGTGAGTACAAGCTCGCTCACAGAGCCTGCTCAAACTGCGGTACTTACAGAGGCAGAGTAGTAATTGCACAGGAAGAGGCTTGATTGTTTAAAAAAGTCCTTCCGTTTTTTCCATGAAATCAGAGAAGGAGCATTTCCTTCTCTTTTTTTATTGTTCTAAAGATAGAGGTGAAGTTATGGCAAAACCTGTAATTGCGATAGTGGGCAGACCAAACGTGGGAAAATCCACGTTATTCAATAAGCTTGTCGGCGACAGAATAGCGATTGTAAATGATACGCCGGGAGTGACAAGGGACAGGATATTTGGCGAGTGCGAGTGGAGAAACAGAAAAATATCACTTGTAGATACAGGCGGAATAGAGCCGTATTCGGAAGATATTATATTAAAGCAGATGAGAGTACAAGCACAGCTTGCAATAGATGCGGCAGATGTGATAGTGCTTGTGACGGACATCAAAAGCGGAGTTGTTGCAACGGACCATGAAGTTGCGGCAATGCTCCAGAAAAGTGGCAGACCTGTTGTATTATGCGTGAATAAATGTGATAAAGTGGGTGAGCCTGATCCGAATTTTTATGAGTTTTATAATTTAGGCTTGGGCGATCCGATACAGGTATCATCTGTGCATGGTCACGGTACAGGCGACCTGCTTGATGCAGTGTTTGAGTATCTGCCCGATGAAAGTGAAAACGAAGAGGAAAGCGATGTTATAAGCGTTGCGATAATCGGCAGACCGAATGCAGGCAAATCTTCTCTTGTGAATAAAATCACAGGTGAGGACAG
>DBXL01000117.1:5966-11400 GCA_002309275.1 Ruminococcaceae bacterium UBA1213
TTTGGCAGATTCAAACTGACAGATACGGCAGGTATCAGAAGAAACAGCCGTATTGAAGATGAAATTGAAAAATACAGTATTATCCGTGCCAAAATGGCAATAGAACGCAGTGATGTATGTTTGATAATGATAGACGCAACAGTCGGATTTACGGAGCAGGATTCTAAAATAGCGGGATTGGCACATGAATCAGGCAAGGCGAGTATTATTGTTGTCAATAAATGGGACGCAGTTGAAAAGAATGATAAAACCATGAACGAGTACAGAAAAAAGCTGGAAAATGATTTTTCATTCATGTCGTATGCACCAATGGTATTTATTTCCGCAAAGACGGGACAAAGGCTCGACAGGCTGTTTGAACTGATAATCACGGTTGTGAATTCGGCAGCTATGAGAATCACAACAGGAATGCTGAATGACCTTTTGGCAGAGGCGACGGCAAGAGTACAGCCGCCTACGGATAAAGGCAGACGCTTGAAAATACTTTACATGACACAAGCATCTGTAAAGCCTCCTACATTTGTATTTTTTGTAAATTCGGCGGAGCTTTTCCACTTTTCGTATCAGAGATACCTGGAAAACAGGATAAGAGAAACTTTCGGTATGCAGGGTACTCCGATAAGATTTATCATTCGTGAACGTGGAGAGAAGAAAAACAATTAGCAGTTAGCAATGATTGGTGAACGGCAAGTTTGTTGTAAATTGGGGAAAGTAAAAATAATTATGCATTGTGCATTGATTTTGTGGAGTGAGTAAAAATGGGCGAGATATTGGAATTTTTTTCGGCATACTGGGTAAGAATAATAATAGCGGTGCTTGGGGCGTACCTTGTAAGCAGCGTGAATACATCTATCATAGTGACGAAGATAGTGCTGCATAAGGATATAAGAACGCTTGGCAGTGGAAATGCAGGATTTACCAATGTATTGAGATGTGTCGGAAAAGTGCCTGCGATAATTACTTTTGTAGGGGACTTTTTAAAGGGTGTCATATCTGTGGCAATTGCATATTTTATAATGTGGGGAGAGCCTGAACTGCCAAGGTATTACCTTATGTGTACAGCGGGATTATTTGCAGTAGTGGGACATACCATGCCGATATATTACAAGTTTAAAGGTGGTAAGGGTGTCGTAACGACAGCGGCAGTCATGCTTATGACGGACTGGAGAGTGCTTGTAGTGGCACTTCTGATATTTGCAATCGTATTTACGGCTACAAAGATTATATCAGTGTGTGCGTTGTTCAATGCGACGGCGTATCCGATAACGGCATTTGTGTTAAAACTTCTTGATTATAACGGTGTCACGGGTGCAGTTGCACCGTTGAGAGGTCTGACAATGCCTTTTGTATGGTATTCATCAATACTTGCACTGGTGACGGGAATACTTGTCATTGTACGCCATAAGGACAATATCAAAAGACTTCTCAAAGGCGAGGAAAAAAAGATAACAGACAAAAAGAAATGATGTTGAAAACAGCAGTTGACAAAGGATTGTCGATTGCTGTTTTTCAGTTTATAAATTTAAAAAATGTTCTTGTAGTTGTTGAAAAAATATGTTATAGTGTATGTATATATTAAAGAAAAAGGTGATGCAATATGACTTTATTGTTGGACGTAGGAATAGTGGCACTGGTAGTTGTCTTTGCGATAGGGGGATATAAAAAAGGCTTGCTCATATCGCTTGTGAATGTTGCGGGAACGATTATAGCGTGTGCATTGGCACCGCTTGTTTCTTCGGTATTTTCCAATATGATATATGATAGTTTTATTAAAGAAGAGATAACGGAATCTGTAACGAAAGCGGCAGAAGGCATACCTGCCAACATGGGCGAAATTGAGAGAGCAGGCGAGATAATATCCAAGCTGCCTAATTCTATCAATAATATGCTTTCATTTGTAGGAGTGCAGGCAGAAGGGCTTGCAGCTGATGTGTCTTCAACGAAGCTTGAAATTCCGGAACTTATTGAGGGAATCGTAAGACCAGGTGCAATGAGACTTATATCAACTGTGCTGACGGTCATTCTGTTTATACTTATTTCGGTAGGACTTAAATTTGCAGCCCATCTTGCAACAAAGGCACTTGAAGCAGTTAAGCTCGGTACGGTAAACAAATTGCTTGGCGGAGTGTTTGGCATAGCGGAATCTGCTTTTATCATCATGATGGTGACACTTTTGGTATATTTTGTAATGATGTTCATGTCGCCTGAGGGCTGCACTTATATCCATGACAGAATCAATGAAACCGTCATATATAAAATCATATATCAGTACAGTATGCCTGACGCAATTATTGCATTGTTCCTGCCGAAATAATTTTTTGGGGGAGGTCTGTTTTTGAATATCACTGAAACAGTCAGAAAAAATTGTACGTTACCCAATATGCTCACGATTTTAAGAATAGCGGTTATTATTCCGCTGGCAAGATATATTTTAGCAGAAAAGTATGTTTATGCAGGTATTCTTTTAGGGGTATCGGCAGTAAGTGATATGTTTGACGGAATGGCGGCAAGAAAGCTGAATCAGGTGACACAGCTGGGAAAAATTCTTGATCCGATAGCAGACAAGCTGACATTGATTGCAGTGGTTTTGTGTATTAATCAGATATATCCTTATGTATATCCTTTTGTGATAGTGATGTTTCTGAAAGAGCTGATTATGCTGACAGGCGGAGCAATACTTCTGAAAAAGAAGATAAAACCGCCTGCGGCACAGTGGTATGGAAAAGCGGCAACGGCTGTATTTTATTCTTCCATGATATTGCTGATAGTTTTGAGGATCGTGTGGAGGGTGAATATATACTGGCTTCCGGCGGCACTTTTCGGAGTTTCGTCAGGATTCATGATATTTGCTTTTATGAATTATGCGTCAATATTTCTTAAACTTTTGAAGAAAAATAGCAATAAGAAATAAATTGAAAATTTTTATAGACATTTATATCTGAAATGTGTTATTATATGATAGGCGTATGCCATGATAATATTAACACATTTTTTGATTTTAAAGCCGAAAGGAGAAAGGAATTTTTATGATGATGTGCAGTAAATGCGGTAAAAGACCTGCAGTAGTATATGTTTCCACATCGGCAAGCGACTCGGATACAAAGGGATATTGCCTTGTATGTGCAAAAGAGATGGGCATAAAGCCTGTTACAGATATAATGGAGAAGATGGGCATATCAGAGGAGGACCTCACAAATATGCAGAGTCAGATGGACGAGTTGATGGAATCAGGACTGCTGCCCGATAATATGGAGGAAATGGAAGATATGGAGGACTTCTCCGGCATGGGTGATGAAGAGGAAGATGAGAATTTCAGCAGAGGCGGAGCACCTGTATTTCCGTTTTTGAAGAATATGTTTTCGTCTCATTCGTCAGACAGTGACAGTACAAAGAAGAATGAGCCTGAAAAGAAGGGACAGAAAAAGCAATCCAAGCGTAAGCGTAAGCACCTTGACACATACTGTACCAACCTTACACAAAAAGCGGCTGACGGCAAGCTTGACAGAATCGTAGGACGCAGTAAGGAAATTGACAGAGTGATACAGATACTCTCCAGAAGAACAAAAAATAATCCCTGTCTTATCGGTGAACCCGGTGTCGGCAAAACTGCCATAGCTGAGGGACTTGCATTGAAAATAGCCGCAGGTGACGTACCCTTAAGACTTCAGCAAAAGGAGATACATCTGCTTGATATGACAGCTCTCGTGGCAGGCACTCAGTTCAGAGGACAGTTTGAAAGCAGAATGAAAGGTCTTATAGAGGAAGTCAAGGCAGACGGAAATGTCATACTTTTCATAGATGAAGTACACAGCCTTGTGGGTGCAGGTGACTCTGAGGGAGCAATGAATGCTGCCAATATCATGAAACCGGCTCTTTCAAGAGGTGAAATTCAGGTCATAGGTGCAACAACTTTCAATGAATACAGAAAGTATATTGAAAAGGATTCTGCATTGGAAAGACGTTTTCAGCCTGTTACGGTCAATGAACCGTCAATAGCTGAAACGATAGATGTTATCAAAGGCGTAAAATCTTATTACGAAGACTATCACAGAGTAAAAATGTCAGATGATATAGTGAGAAAGACAGTTATTCTTTCGGAAAGATATATCACAGACAGATTCTTGCCTGATAAGGCAATAGACCTGCTTGATGAATCATGTACTTATGCGGCTCTGAGAAATGCAGAGCTTGAAAGCTATGATAGAAAAGTAAGTAAGCTTGAAATCCTTAAAAAACAGCAGGAAGAACTTTCCGATACAACAGATGGCAATATAGATTATGAAAAGCTTGCAACCGTGAAATATGATATTGCAAACCTTGAAAAAGAACTTGAAGGCATAGATAAAGATAGCCTTAATGCCGATGTTACAGAAGAAGATATTGCTCATGTAATCGAACTGTGGACAGGCATACCTGCTTCAAAGGTGCAGGAAAATGAACTCAATAAGCTTGCAGACCTTGAAGAAACGCTCAGAAAGAGAGTAATTGGTCAGGACGAAGCAGTAAAAGCCCTTGCAGCAGCGGTTAAACGCAGCCGTGTGCAGATAAGCCCCAGACGCAGACCGGCTTCATTTATCTTTGTAGGACCTACAGGCGTAGGTAAAACAGAACTTGTAAAAGTGCTTGCAGAAGAGCTTTTCAATACCCCTGAAACGCTTATCCGCCTTGATATGTCCGAATTCATGGAGAAACACTCTGTATCAAAAATAATTGGCTCACCTCCCGGATATGTAGGCTATGACGAGGCAGGTCAGGTAACAGAAAAAGTTCGCCGCCGTCCTTATTCCGTACTCCTCTTTGACGAGATAGAAAAGGCTCACCCTGATGTACTTAATATTCTTTTGCAAATACTTGATGAAGGCGTTTTGACAGATGCACAGGGCAGAAAAGTGAATTTCAGCAATACTGTCATCGTAATGACCTCCAATGCAGGCAGCGAGAGAAAAGAAAATGCACTCGGCTTTGCCAAAACAGAAGCACAAGCTACTGCTGAAAAAGTCAGAAAGGCACTTTCCGAATTCCTCCGCCCTGAATTCTTGAGCCGTCTTGATGAAATCATCATTTTCAGCCATCTTACAAAAGAAAACTTCTTTGACATATCCAAGCTTATGCTTGATGAATATGTGGATACCCTTGCGGAAAAGGGCATAAAGTTTACATTTGACGATAAAGCCCGCAATTATCTTGCAGACAAGTCCTATGGCGGCAAGAGCGGTGCAAGAGATTTGAGAAATCTCATTCGCAGGGAAGTAGAAGATAAGATAGCTGCTGCCATAGTGGCAGGCAGAGCGGATGAAATTTCAGCCATTAATGTGACATCTGAAGAAGATAAAATAAAATTGGAAATTATTTAAAAAAATTTTCAAAAAAGGCTTGACAAATGGCGGCAGGTGTGGTAATATAATACCTGTCGCTGATATGCGGGTGTAGTTCA
>DBXL01000210.1:0-7194 GCA_002309275.1 Ruminococcaceae bacterium UBA1213
TTTCGAGAATTATATCCCCGATTTTCAAGCCTGCTTTTTCGGTGAGTAACTGCAAAATTTCCTCTACTCTCTGACGACCTCTGGAAAGTGCCTCGCTTGAGGTGTCTTTCTGTATGCTCACGGTGATGTGAAATTCACAGTAGTCAGGCTCAAACTCCATCACGGCACTTCCACCCATTTTAATTTTTCCCATAGCGTAAAATCTCCTTTACTTAAAATATTATTGCACACTGCACACTGTACATTGCACACTGCACACTGCACATTGCACATTGCACATTGCACATTGTTTACTGTCTTGTTTTGCGGTTGAGGAACTTTGTACGGTACTTTGAATAGACGATAGTTTGTTCTTTGTAAAGTCCGTAGTATCCCGACATGAAGTAGCTTACAGCAACGCATATCATGAAATATGGAATACCGTCTGCACCGAAAAGCTCGAAACTTAAAAGCATAGATGTAATTGGGCAGTTTGTGACACCGCAAAACATGGATATAAGACCGACAGCCGCACAGGTTGTGGGCGAAAATCCGATAAGCTGACCGAAACAGCACCCGAAAGTTGCCCCGATGAAGAAAGAGGGAACAATCTCACCGCCACGAAAGCCTGCTTCAATGGTGATGGCGGTGAAGATGATTTTGAGAATGAACGCATACCAGACCGCCTCACCGTCCAATGCACGAAATACAACAGACATACCTGTGCCGTTATAGTCACGAGTGCCTGTTATGAAAGTAAGCAGAACAACTGCACAGCCTGCTGTAAATATTCTTATATACGGATTTTTCAGGTATTTTCTGAATAAATCGCCTGTACGGTGCATGATGATGATAAAAATTATGCTCAGCAATGCACACAAAAATGACAGTGCAACTGTTTCTATTGCATTGAGTATGGTTATTTCGGGAAAGTCGAGTATTTTGAAGTCGCTTTCACTGATACCGAAACTGACGGCAAAATTGACGGCTATGAGTGAAGAAAATACGCACGGCACAAGTGCCGCATAGTACATAATACCGATACTGACAACTTCCAGTGAAAACAATGCTGCTGCCATAGGCGTGCCGAATACGGCAGAGAATGCCGCACTCATTCCGCACAATACAACTACTCTTTTATCGGCGTCATCAAGTTTGAACCACCTTGCAAGCTGATTGGCAACACTTCCGCCTAATTGTAAAGCGGCACCCTCACGACCTGCCGAACCGCCGAATAAATGTGTAAGCACGGTTGAAATGAATATCAAAGGTGCCATTTTAAAGGGCAGTTCACTTTTTGCGTGAATGGTCGAAAGTACGAGATTAGTGCCTTTGTCATTTTTGTAGTTGAAAATGTTGTATAGAAATACTGTCACAATTCCCGCAAAGGGCAAAAGCAGGATTATATAATCATTTGCCATTCTGTATTCTGTGGCGGTATTCATGCAGAATGCAAAAAGAGTGCTGATACCGCCTACAACCACGCCTGTTATAATTGAGATAACAGTCCATTTAAGAAACTTCACAACATGATTGGCAGATTTATGATAATATGCGTGAATGAATTTTTTTGCAATTTTTTTACTTCCCTGAACATTCATTTTATTGATTCCTCATGCTTTCAAATTCATTTTCATCTATTATCTTGATTCCCAGAGATTGTGCCTTTGTCAGTTTAGAGCCTGCTTCCTCTCCTGCCAAAACATAGTCTGTTTTCTTTGAAACGCTTGAAGAAACCTTTCCGCCCATGCTTTCAATGATTGCAGCGGCTTCTGTACGCTTGTAATTCGGCAGAGTGCCTGTTATAACGAAAGTCTTGTTAAAGAAAGGACTGCTTTCATCAACGCTTTTCGGGGCAGACAGACTTTCTGTGTTAATGCCGAGCAATTTTATTTCCTCAACCAATTTTTTGCTTTCATCAAGCTGAAAATATTGATACACGCTTTCTGCCATTATCTCTCCGAATCCGTCTATTGAAGATATCTCTTCGATAGTGGCATTGGCGATATTGTCAAGAGTACGGAATTTATCTGCAAGGAGTTTGGCGGCTTTCTGTCCGATATGCCTGATACCAAGTGAAAATACTGTTCTGTAAAGGTCGTTTGACTTTGACTTTTCAATGGCGTTCACGAGATTTTCAGCAGACTTGTCTTTTTTCTTTTCAAGCGTCATTATATCATCTTTGGAAAGCCTGTATAAATCCATTGGCGATGAAATAAGAGAGTTTTCGACCAATGCCCTTAAAACTCTTTCACCAAGTCCATCAATATCCATAGCCTCTCTTGAAACAAAGTGTATCATGTGACGCATAAGCTGTGCAGGACAGTCTGTATTGGTACATCTCAAGGCAGCTTCACCGTTTTCATAGGAAACAGGCGAACCGCATGACGGGCATATTTTCGGCATCTCAAAAGGCACTGCATTTTCCTTGTGCCTTGCGACAGAAACAACTTCAGGTATAATTTCGCCAGCCTTACGCAAAATTACGGTATCACCAATGCGAATATCTTTTTCTTTAATGAAGTCGCTGTTATGCAGGACTGCACGGCTTACAGTCGTACCTGCAAGAGTGATGGGGGCAAATATCGCTGTGGGAGTGAGAACGCCCGTTCTGCCGACATTGATTTCGATATCAAGCAGTTCTGTTTCTTTTTCCTCAGGGGGATATTTATAAGCCTCCGCCCATTTCGGAAATTTAGACGTACTGCCTAAAATTTCACGTTTATCAAATTCATCAACTTTAATAACAGCCCCGTCTATACCGAAAGAAAGTTCGCCACGCTTATTTCCGATTTCCTCGATTTTTTCAATGACTTCATCAACATTTTCGCATTTATAGTAAAATGGCAAAGTTGTAAAGCCCAATTCTTTAAGATATTCAAGAGATTGTATATGACTTGTCAAGTTTTCGCCGTCTATCTGCTGAATGTTAAATACAAATATATCAAGCTGACGTTCTTTTGTGATGTTTGCATTTTTCTGACGGAGAGAGCCTGCGGCGGCATTTCTTGGATTTTTAAAAGGCTTTTCATCATTTTCTTCCTGACGGGCAACCAGATTTTCAAAAACTTCCGTTGACATATAGACTTCTCCACGCACTTCCAAATATGGCACAGCTTTATTTAATTTCATGGGGAGAGATTTTATGGTCTTTAAATTTTCGGTAATATCTTCGCCGACTTTACCGTCACCCCTTGTTGAGCCTCTCACGAATACACCGTTTTTATATTCTGCCGAAACAGATAAGCCGTCAATTTTCGGCTCAACGACATAAACGGCATTGCCTGCATTTTCGCTGACACGCTTTATAAAGTCCCTCACTTCGTCATGCGAGAAAGAATCATGCAGACTTTCCATAGGAACAGTATGCTCAACAGGAGAGAATTTTTCTCCAGCCTGACCGCCTACTTTTTGCGTAGGGGAGTCGGGTGTGATGAGTTCGGGAAATTCGTTTTCAATTTCTTCCAGTTCTTTCAGAAGCATATCATATTCATAGTCACTTATTTCGGGGGAGTCCTGATTATAATATCTGTCATTGTGATATATGATTTGTTCACGTAAATTTTCGGCTTTCTGCTTTGCCGTTTCGATATTCATGTAAAAAACCTCTTTTCATTTGATTACATAATGATTATACTATTTTTCGCTGTTCAAATCAACACGAAAAAAATTTGCATGGTACAAAAAATTGTATTTTCATTTATAGTGTTGCAATTTTGCGGAAAATTTTTTATAATGATAGAAAACGTATAGGAAAGGTTATGTTGCGGGGTGAATGAAAAAGGTTATACGCTCTATATCGTGGAGGGCGACTTGGTCAGAAAATACAATACAGAGGAATTTCAGAAACGTGAAATCACAATAGGCTCTGCCAATACAGATATACTTGTTGAGTCGAATACCATTTCAAAAGTGCATTTAAGGATAAATTTAAGGAATGACAAGCTGTATTTTGCCGACACAGACAGCCGTGAAGGTTCTTTTATGTATAACAATACGGAATTTCAGCAACTTGAAAGCATGAAATTCTATAAAAAAGAGGGACAGGACACGGTTATCCGCCTGGGCAATTCCGTACTTGTGATAATTGCCGATAATAAAGGTGAGAGTGAGTATTTAAAGGCAAATATTGAAAAGGGTGTCACTATCGGCAGAAACAGGGAAAATGATATAGTATTGAATCACTTGGGAATCTCTCAAAGACACGCTGAAATTCTGCCTGCCGAAAAGGGCAACATTGATATGTTGTATGTCTATGGCAACAAGAGAACGTTTGTTAACGGGCATGAAGTCGAGAATGAACAGGTACTGAGAAACTGCGACTATATACAGATACTCAATTTTACCATGATATATTTCAACAGCTTTATTATTTATAAAAAAGTCTTTGACGGTGCAAATGTGGAACTGCATAATATCACAAAGAGGAGTTCTTTTGGAAAGAAACTGCTTGATGACGTGAGCCTGAGAATAGACAGCAATGATTTTACTGCGGTAGTCGGCGGAAAAAATGCGGGAAAGTCTGATTTAATAAACGTCATAAAGGGCTTGGAAAGCGGAATTAAAAAAGGTGATGTATATTTCAACGGGCTTGACCTGCTGAGTAATATAGATATGCTGAAAGAAGTCATCGGATATGTGCCGAAAGAGAGCATATTATTTGACAGCCTGACACTCAAACAGTGCATGAGATATGCATTGAAACTGAAAGATTATGATGAAGTGCAGGACAAGGAATTTGACAGGCATATAGACAGTGTGCTTGATATGCTGGGAATCATAGAGTATTCCAATATGCAGGCAAGAGAGCTTGAAGAAGATGTGAGAAAACGTGCAGATATTGCACTGGAATTACTGGGAAATCCAAGCTTGCTGATACTTGACGAGCCGAGCCTGCATTTAGATGACGAAACCGAAAGAGGACTTTTATATTTACTCAGGGATATAGCAAGGCAGACTTCCAAAACAATGATAATATCCACTGAAAAGATAAAACGGCTTGAATTGTTTGACAAGATAGTATTCATGGGAACAGGCGGAAAAATATGTTTCTGCGGAACGCTTGATGAGGCAAAGATGTTTTTTGATACCGAGAGCGTTACGGAAATATTCCATATGATAAAAGAAAAGTCTGACTACTGGTCGGAACAGTACAGAAATTACTTTACATTCAACGTCACGCCCCGTGAAAAGCATAAATCAAAATTAAAGCCGAGAGTTCACAAAAGAAAACAGTTTGGAATGTATTTAAAGAGAAATTTCGAGGTGTTTTTCAGGGAGAATGCATGGAAAATTGTATTAATGGTGATGTTGCCTGCACTTTTCGGCGGAGGTGCCTATTTCATTCCGTCTGATAAAATACAGCTGACATATTTATTAATGGCAGTTTCGGGAATATTCATGGGACTTTTCAGCTCAATTTCAGACATAAGCAGAGAGAGAGTTATATATAAGCGTGAAAGCATGGGAAATTTGAAGATACCCGTGTATTTACTTGCCAAGTATGTGCCGCAGGTGATATATGCCGTGATACAGGCTTTAATCATGACAGCGGTGCTGTCTGTGACAACGGGATTTTCGGGAATGAAAAAAACAATCATGCCTGATGTATTTCTCGAAGTTGCCACAGTAATTCTTGTATTGACAATCATATCTGTATCAGCAGGACTTTTTGCGTCAACGCTTGTCAAAAAGCCGTCACAAAGTTTTTTGGCATTTATCATAACAGCGGTTTGTGAAACGGCAGTTTTATGGATAATGCAGATTTTAAAGGCAAATTTTTATATTTTATTGGCGGTCATTTTTATAACCGTAATATTGAATTTCATATCGCTGAAAAATCTCTCGAAAAGTGACGAGTAAAAGAAAAAGCAGGACAGAAAAAAATATCTGTCCTGCTTTTTGATTCAGGCGTTCAAAAGTACGGGCTGGGGAGTAAAATCTGTTTCAATGATTTTTTCGGAAGATGACGGGGAATAACAGAAATTGTCGATATGGTCGCCCGTGAAGTAATATTCGGGCTGTGCGGGCTGGTAGCTGTAATCAAATGTATCAATGATAATGAGTTTGATTTTCATACGGCTGGGGATAATGTTTTTAATATATACGCTTGCCTGCTGACCGGGATAAATGCCCTCTTTCATTTCGGCAAGTCCTGCCAGATTGGGTGCAAGTTCCACAAATGCCCCGTAGTCCTCGACAGAACGGATAATTCCTGCAACGGTTTCACCGATTTTGAAATTCTGTGCATTTTCCTCCCAAGTGCCGAGAAGTTCTTTATGGGTGAGGCTTACTCTGCCGTTTTCAATGGATTTTACAACGGCTTTTATTTCCATGCCGACAGAAAATCTTTCACGGGGGTGTTCTATTCTTGAAACGGAAATGGAGTCTATTGGGATAAGCGAAACAATACCACAGCCAATGTCTGCAAAAGCCCCGAAAGAGTCAAGATGAGTTACTTTAGCATCAATAACATCACCTGTCGAAAGATGGGAGATGTATTCTCTCATACATCTTTCCTGTGCAAGCCTTCTGGAAAGTACGGCAAATGTCTTTCCAAGCTCATCTTTTTTGAATCCCGTGATGATAAAGCATACAGGGCGGTTTACTCTTGATATAACGGCAATATCCCTTACAGTGCCTTCACGAATGCCCATAGCACCTTCTTCACGGGGAATAATGCCTTTCATACTGCCGAGCTCCACTATGAGATTATGGGAGGAATCGCATACAACAGCCCTTGCTTCAAGGATTTTTCCGTCATGGTAAGCGTCTGTGAGCTGTGAAACGGACTGCAATGCTGAAAGATTCTCCAAAGTGTTGATAAGTCTGCCTTCAGGATAATATCCTGTCATTTTGCCTTCATTCCTTTCTTCATTATGCTTTTCTCAACATCTATATGAAACCGGTGTTTCTAATATTACACTTCCTGACTTGAAATATTTTGATAATTATTGTAAAATTATGCAAAGATATAAAGTGCAGTGCTTTATGTTGAGGTAAGGATATATTAGCACTTTCACATTGAAAAAAAAGGCGATTAAACTGTTTTAAAAAATTTATTTAAGGAGAATGAAAAATGAACGAAGATATTATAAAAGCGGATTCATATGACTTTGACAGGAGGATAGAAAAGGGAATCGTGCTTGCATTTTTCCATGATGAGTTTGATACACACTGCAAGGCATTGGAAAGTATTATGGAAGAAGTGGCAGA
>DBXL01000210.1:7203-7369 GCA_002309275.1 Ruminococcaceae bacterium UBA1213
GCGAGGGTGATAGCGGTAGATGTGGAACAATCGCCGGATGTTGCGGATATATTTGCATTGAATACCCTGCCGACAGTGATAGTTTTCAAAGACGGGAAGATAGGGGCAAGAATAGAAGGGGTAAATCCTCCGACAGTCTATGAAAATGCAATAGAGGATTTGATAT
>DBXL01000076.1 GCA_002309275.1 Ruminococcaceae bacterium UBA1213
TTTATGGTGTGTCATTAATGCTCATTTCGATTTTTTCAATAGCACTCTGCACCGTTTCCAAAAACAGGCACAGTCAAAAATAACATCCGACTGAATAATGAAAAACATTCTATTCTGTATGTTTGAAGCAGAATAGAATGTTTTTTTCGCTTTTGATTCAAGCAATAAGCATAAAAAAATTAATAAAATTTTTTCTTTTTTGTTGACTTAATTTCTCATAAGTGATATGATTTTGATAAGTAAATACTATATTATTTTAAGGAGGTTTTTTTATGACGACAGCAAGAAAAACTTTCAGCCGTACAATATCACTTATGTGTATATTGTCATTACTGGTGATAATGTCAGGCATTTCTACGAATGCTCTGGACAGTGCAAGTATCAGCTATGATTTTGCGGTTGAAAAAGCAGGCTATGCACAGGGTACTATCAATTTTACCGCTGATGCAAAAGATACTTACTCATTATACTGGGCAGACGGTCAGGGAAATATTTTGCAGGGGTATTATCCTATTGACACGCTCAAAATGAGTGCAGGCGAAACAAAATCCGTAAAAATGGGAGAACATACGGCAATCCCCGCAAATGCGGAAAAAATTGTTGCTTTGACAAGCACCGAGGAACAGAAAGCTGTTTATGAAATCCCCCAAAGCAAGACGCTTTCTGCCGTAAGCGGTGAAAAACTCTATTCATTCAGTGCCTATTCCGACATTCACATTGACAGAGGAAGCGGCTGGTACTGCGATGCAGACAAGCATTTGAAAGAGGGCTTGCAGTACGCTGTTGACAGAAATTCTGATTATTTTATTGCTTCGGGCGACATCGTTACAAATGACTCAGGTCCTGATAAAGAATGGACAGCATATCAAAAGATTCTCAGTCAGAGTGATTTTGTCAATCCTGTATGGGAATCTGACGGAAACCACGATATGCGTCAGGGCGTTGACAGCGGTATCAAATCTTTTATCAAACACAGCGGTACCGACAGTGTAAAAGGCTCAAATAAATCGTATTTTTACAAAATAGAAGAAAATACAGGCGATATATTCATTTTCATGGCTCTTGAACTTAATAAAAATCCCAATGACGCTGCCGAATTCACAAGCGAACAGCTTGCATGGGCTGACAATCTTATAAATGAATATACTAAAAAAGGTGTCAATGTATTTCTGATTCAGCATTCTCCCATTAAGAAATACGGTGCAGGCGACAGAATGAGCGATCCCTATTATAAAGGACTTCTTAATACAAGTTATGAGCCTAATGCCAAATTTAAAGAAATGATTCAGAAATATAAAAATGTAGTATGGTTTTCGGGACATACCCATGAAGACTTTACTATGGACTACAACTATTCCAATGAAAACAATACAGGCTGTCACATGATACATATACCATCTCTTGCAGGCTCTACAATGCCGAATTCAGCTGATGACGGTCTTGAAAGAAACGGCGGTAAAGGTTTCAATTCACAGGGCTATTACACAGAGGTTTATCAGAATGAAATAATTTGCTATGGCGTGAATTTGTCCGATAAACTCGTTTATCCTAAATACAGCTATATCATGGAAAGCAGTCGTACCTCTGCAACTCCTCTGCCCGAAAAGCCTGCCAAACCTGCACCCACAGGCAAGGAAGTTGATATATCATCAACTCTTACACAGGTTTCAGGCATTCTCTCCAAGTATTACAATTATGCTTCTTATGACCAGTATCAGGCATTCAAAAAATTGTATTATCAGTACAAAAATCAAACAAAAGTTGATGAAAGCGTAGTTGCAGAGTTTCAGGAAAAAATAAATGCACTTTCCGAGCATACAGGAAATATCGCTGTTTATTCTGTCGGAGATACATATTATTTTGAAAATAACAAGTCATGGAGCAAAGTTTACGGCTATGCATGGGACGGCTCCAATAAAAATGCAGAGTGGCCCGGTGTGAAACTCTCTAAAGCAGGTGAAAGCAACGGACATGATGTATATGTCATCAAATTCAGCAGTGCCGGACAATATCACAAACTGATATTCACAGACGGAAGCAGTCAGACTGTTGACATTGAACTCTATAATTATAAGGGCAACTGTTTCAAGCTTGACGGTACAACAGACGGAAAATACAATGTAAGCAATTATTCCGTTGATTTTTCCGGAGAAACTCCCGAAAACCCTGAAAATCCCCCTGTTGTAGTGACAGGTCACGATTATGCCCTGCTGTATTATATCAGCGGTGAGCATGACTGGACAGATACAAGTACCCTTTTCACCCCTGACAGCAATGGAAAATATACTTATACGTTTCAGTCAAAAGGCAGTCAGAATCTGAGTTTCAGCCTTTATGACAAGACAGATAAAAAATATCTGAGCATGGAGGCAAGTGCAAGTATTGTATATAGCGACGGACAAACCTCTGATTATACCCTCACAAAACAATCTTCAAGAGGTAAAAGCGTCACTATAAAAGAACTGACAGAAAACTCCGTTGTCAATCTCGTGTATGATTCCGCAAAAAACTCCGTTTCAGTAACGTGCGGAAAGGTTTCCGAACAGAAACCTCTTACTAACACTTCTTCCATCTCTGCGGAAAATATTAAACTCGGTGATAAAGTAACTGCCATCTGTTCAGCAACAGGCGGTGAGGGTGAATATCTGTATCAGGTTGTCTATAAGCAGACTTCGCAGACAAAATGGACAACTGCACAAAGCTATAAAGCCAATACAACCGTTTCTTTTAAGCCTGCCAATGCAACCACTTATAATGTTTGTATCAAGGTAAAAGACGGTACAGGTACGGAAATCAAAAATTTCTTTAAAGTGACTGTAACAGATGACTCACTGAAAAACAATTCTTCTATTGATAAAAATACAATTATTCTCACTCAAAGCGTGAAAATAACAGGTTCTGCCCAGGGCGGTGCAGGAAACTATCTGTATGGTGTGTATTACAAGAAAACAAGTGATACCAAATGGACAATCAAACAGGATTTCAAATCCAACAATACAGTAAGCATAAAGCCCGCTCATGCAACAACGTATGCTATTTGTATCAAAGTAAAAGACAGTGATAATACCATTGTCAAGAAATATTTTAAAGTAACTGTCACCAAGCTTACTAATACCTCCCAGATTTCATCAGACTCCATCACTCTCGGCAGTACAGTCAAAGTATCCTGTTCAGGTGCAGGCGGTGCAGAAAGCTATCAATATGGAGTGTACTACAAGAAAACAAGCGATACCAAATGGACAACCAAACAGGACTTCTCAACCAATACAACGGTCAATGTCAAGCCTTCCAAAGCAACTTCCTATGAAATCTGCGTCAAAGTAAAGGACGGCATGGGAACGATTGCTAAAAAATATTTTACAGTAACAGTCAAGTAAATTCATACCAAACAGGCGACTGCCAAATAAAGCAGTCGCCTGTGTTTTTTTTACAGCTTAAAAAGGCAGCCGAAAAAATTCGACTGCCTTTCATCTTATTTTGAAAATATTTTCACAGGATTGATATACTCGCCGTTCTTCTGTACTTCGATATGAACATGACTTTCATCAAGCATTTCAATCGGTACTGCACCCACATATCCGACAGTATCGCCTGCATAGATAATGTCACCCTCTTTGACATTGGGGGTATCGGTAAGACCGCAGTAATATGCCGTATATCCTCCAATATGCTCTATGCATACAACATTTCCAAGCATTGTATCATTATAAATTGATTTAACTGTACCGTTTCTCATGGCATGGACTGCTTCACCGCTTTTTGCAGCTACATCAATTCCTTGATGTGTCCGCCAGTCTGATGTTGTATTTGACTTTAGTGGATCATTTGGACTGAATTTTTTTATAATCGTGCAGGTTTCAAAAGGCGGTCTTGGAGCAGTATCCCTCGAAGTTTCCGTAACAGGCTCTGAAAATGTCCGTGAAGTTTCAGAAACACTGCTTTCCGCAATGCTTTTTTCTTCACTTACTTCCATTTCAGAACTTTCTTCAATAACAGACTTTTCCGCAACAGAGCTTTCATAATCCTGACCGCTGACATCATTGTTTACTTTCACATCATCTGACGGCAGGGAAGTTGTTTCCGACACCTGCCCGTTGTATTCGGCAACGCTGCCGTAAGTAGTCCATGCTGCCGCCGCTATCGTCACAATACATATCGTCAAGGCAATATAAAATCCTATATTACTTTTAAACGACTTACTTTCATTGAACTCTTTTTTATCCATTCTCTCTCGCCTCCGATAATATTTTGACCTGAATTCAAGTCAGTTATTCAAAGGCGAAAATTTATATTTATCTGATTTTCATGCAAAACACAACTGCACATTGCTAACTGCTAATTGCTAATTGTTATGCGTTGTCCTCTATTTTCAGGAGATAAAGTTTATCATTGAGTTTAAAGCCTGTTTTATTCCAGAGAGCCATAGCAGATTTATTTCCGACATGGGAGTAAAGCATGGGTGTATGACCTCTCTCTTTAATGGTGTTGGATACAAATGCACATATTTTTGTACCCAAGCCCTTGTTACGTTCAGGTTTTAAGACAGCTATTGACTTTATTCTGATATAGTCCTCAGTTTTGCTTCCGATAGCCGCCACCGCAACAGCCTTTTTATTTTTCACAAGTGCATACATCTCTGCATTGAGAAGTTCTTCCACTTTACGCTCAAACTTACCGTCATTCCATCTGAACTCGTCTTTGCACTGTTCATAAAATTCCATTATCAGCTTTTTATGCTCAGGGTTTTCCTTGTCAATGTGTATAATCTCCTCAGAGTCAGCAAGCTCCGGCATATTGGCTTTATCCTTGTTTTTCTGCGTGAACACCGCAAGAGAAAACTCATCTTTCACAACATAATCCAAATCAAGTGATGCAAGTGCATACAGGTCCGAGAGATTCCCCGAAACGTCCTGCTTGACATATATTTCTACTTTCGGTATATTGCAGTTACGCAAAAATCTGCATATATCTATCAGCTTTGAAGTGTCATTCTTTATCATTGAAGATGTCCATATCCACACTCTGTTTCCTTTTTTAGGTGTCGAAATGATAACATTCTTATGGTCGGAATAAAGTTCATAGCCTTCATCATTCCTTGCAGACTCGATTGCATTGAATATAATAGAATCTGCGATATATTCCGGATTTTTGAATATCGCATCATTTCCCGATATTTTGTCAAACTTTAAAGCCATAAAAAAGCCCTCCTTTTTTACTTTCTTCTTCTACTATTTTAACTCATTTCAACAATTATTTCAATAACCAATCCATAAAAATTATCTTTACAGGAAAAAAAGTAATTTTTTATGTCACCGCACAATATAAATGAATACTATAAAAAGTGTGGAGAGTGGAGTCCACATCGGTTTCACTCTCCACACTGAGTATAAGGGGTGTTTTTGTGGATACAGTAATATATGTTGTAAAGCAGGGGGACACTCTCTGCGACATTGCCAAGAAGTTCAATACAACGGTAAACATGATAGCAAGGTACAACGGCATAATTGATACAGGAATGCTTGAAACGGACAGAGTTTTAAGAATACCTGTCACAGTTGTTCCTGATTTGAAGCCATACCATGAGTACACCATTCAGGACGGTGACACCCTTTTCCAGCTTGCAGAAAAATTCGGCACGACTGTCGAGGCACTTGCCAAGCTCAACGGAATTGAAAATCCTGATGAAATATGGGCAGGAAATATTTTAAAAATTCCTGTTTTTCCGGTAACGCTTCCCATGCCCAAGCCCGAAAGCAGTGACGGTACTATTAAATATATCGTACAGGAAGGCGACACCCTCTGGAAAATTGCCAAGCGTTTCAATGTACCGCTTGCCGATATTATCAACCTCAACAGGCTCTGCAACCCTGACTGCATTTATCCCGAACAGGTTATTATCATACCGGAATAAAAAATACTCATCAACCGCATTTTTTTATGCTGGTTGATGAGTGATTTTTTATCAGAAATTATATCCGTTATATCCCCAGTATTCCACTTCCTCGTATTTTACATAGATACGGTTGGGGGCTATGCCGAGAACTTTTCCCAGAATTTCCGTTATCAGCTCTGTGAGCTGTGAATATTCATGCGGAGTTGCACTTCCGTATATCTTCACTTCAACGAATGCAGTCGATTTGGAGTTATCGCCCTGAAAGTACATACGGCAGTTATCCTCAAAATTCAGCATGAGCCAATTTTCCGATTTTCCCCTGATGACAGAAATTGCTTTTCCAAGCTGTGTTTTCAGCATGGTTTCCTGTTCCGGCGTGATTGTTACGGATACCTTTGTGTTGATGAACGGCATTTTGAAATCTCTGCTACTCAAAATATGGACAAA
>DBXL01000033.1:0-8866 GCA_002309275.1 Ruminococcaceae bacterium UBA1213
CTGCCAATTCCAGCACACTCGCATTTATTACGTCTCTCGAACAGTAACTATTATACTTGATATAAAATGATTTGTCAAGAGTTTTTTGAAAATTTTTGAAATTTTTTTGTCGGGCAGTCATTTACTGCCCGACATCTGTATTTATCTATCTTTTATGTCAATGTAGGGAGTACGGTCATGCACGTTTATATATGCAGGACGAATAATTTTATTCTGGTTGACAAGTTCTTCTATTCTGTGAGCAGACCAGCCTGCAATTCTGGCTATTGCGAAGAGTGGAGTAAACAGCTTCTGAGGCAGGTCAAGCATACTATATACAAAGCCGCTGTAAAAATCAACATTGGCACTTACGCCTTTATAAATACGTCTTTCTTGTGCAATCACTTCCGGAGCGAGTCTTTCTACCATTGAATAGAGTCTGAATTCGTCCATTCTGCCCTTTTCCTCAGAGAGCTTTTCAACAAATCCTTTAAAAATTCTTGCTCTGGGATCGGAAATGGAATATACTGCATGTCCCATGCCGTAGATAAGACCTGCATTGTCAAAAGCCTCACCATGAAGGAGCTTGATGAGATAATCACGCACTTGATTTTCGTCTGTATAGTCGGATATATTTTTTTTCATATCCTCGAACATCTTGACAACTTTTATATTGGCACCGCCGTGTTTTGGACCTTTGAGGGAGCCGAGTGCCGCAGCTATTGCAGAATAGGTATCCGTACCGGATGAAGTAACAACATGTGTTGTAAAGCTGGAGTTATTGCCGCCGCCATGTTCTGCATGGAGAACCAGTGACATATCAAGGAGTTTTGCTTCAAGTTTGGTATATTTGGAGTCGGCACGGAGCATATAAAGTATATTTTCGGCTGTTGAAAGCTCGGGGTTGGGAGAATGTATGATAAGGCTTTTATTTTTGCGGTAGTGGTTGAAAGCTTGATAGCTGTACACGGATATAACCGGGAATTGTGCAATAAGCTGTAAGCACTGCCTTAAAACATTCGGCAGGGATGTATCATCAGGGTTAGTATCATATGAATAGAGTGTCAGAACGCTTCTTGCGAGGGCATTCATCATATCACTGCTGGGGGCTTTCAAAATGACATCTCTTGTAAAATAGTGGGGAAGAGTACGGTATTTTGCAAGGAGTTGTTTGATTTCGTCAAGCTGTTCATGGTTGGGGAGGCTTCCGAATAAAAGAAGATAGACCACTTCTTCAAATCCGAATCTGTCATCATTGATAAAGCCGTTTACAATATCTTCTACATCAATACCTCTGTAATAGAGTTTTCCGTCACAAGGAACGGTTTTTCCATCAATTTCCCTGTTTGAGCATATTTCTGAAATCTCGGTAAGACCTGCACGAACACCCTTTCCATTAATGTCACGCAGTCCACGTTTGACATCATGCAATGTATAAAGTTCTTTATCTATCTTTCCGTTTTCAATGCATAATCTGCTCATTTCTTCAATTCTTCTCAAATCCTGGTTGTGCAAGTTTTTCATCTCCGTTTATCATTATAGTTGTGTAAAATATACATATAGAATACATTACATTATAATTATAGCATAAAATAGAAATTTGTAAATAGCATTTTTAACAGAAAAATTGTCAAAGGAAAACAAATCATTTTTTAGTTTATAGGTGTTCTCATTTACTTCAAGATTAAATAATAAATTTTTGAAATTTATATTTAATCTTGATTATTTTTATCGATTATTGTATAATAAATATTATATTTATTAAATAAAAATGTGGAAGGAGAATAAAGTTGCATGGATTATACGGCGTATGAAAAAATGAAAACAATCATTCAAAAAGATTGGAAATTAGATGTTGACGGTCCATGGGAACCTGAAAGATTTCAACAAAGCAGGGTATGGGAGTGGACAGAAAAAGATAATAAAAAAACAGGACATATTAAATTTTATGAAGTGAATTCTGAGTTGGAAGTCAAAGCAATCGACTTTATACGAAAAAGATGTAAAGAACTGAAGTTTGACCGCACTAAAATGGATATGAAAGACAGTGACGGGGCAAGCCTCAAAGGAAAACAGATACCCTATAATTTTCAAATGGATATAGAAAGACGCTGTTTTGAAGTGGCAATACATAGGTTTTTGGAGTCAGGTACGGCAAAAGAAGCTTTTGATGTTTATTTTTGCTATCTCGAAATGTTCATAGGTACATATAAGAAAACTAAAAAAATGATTGAAATGCTTTCGGAATTTGAAAAAAATGCAAGTTCCTTGCTTATGAAACACAGGGACCACTATTCTCACTCCGTATATGTATTTTTAATAGGTCTTGCTTTTTACGAGTCAAGTGAGGATTTTCGTAATGCTTATAAGAATAAGTATGAAAAGTTTGTGGAGTTCGAGAGCGATTCTGACGAGAAAATAAGCGAACGCAAGCTTGCAGCCCATTTTCTCAAATATTGGGGATTGACGGCACTGTTCCATGATATAGGCTATCCTTTTGAGTTGTCCTTTGAACAGGTGAAAAGCTATTTTAAAAAGGATACCCAAAAAACAAACGTTCCCTTTGTTACATTCAATATGAATAATTTCATGAACGAGGAAGAACTTGTTAAAAAAATGAAAATCCTCAATCTTGGTGAAAATGATGAAGATGTCAAAGATGTAAACTCTTTACTTGCGGAATCTCTTTATGAAGAATTGAAAGAAGATTTCGATGGACCTGAAGGAAAAAAGAAAAAAATTTTTTACGAAAGCTATCTTTATAAAATCATCAAGCATAAGCCAAGTAACCCTGAAGATTTCAACAATTATATGGATCACGCATACTTCAGTACGGTGATACTTTTAAATACATTACTTGATATATTAAAAAAAGACCAGGAACTTGATAAGATGATTACACACTCTCTTATTTCAATCCTGCTTCATAACAGTCTTTATAAATTTTCTATTCACCCTCTGAATAAAGACGGGTATTTCAGTATGGAAAAACACCCTCTCGCCTATCTTCTCATGCTTTGCGATGAACTGCAATGCTGGGACAGAACTTCTTATGGACAGAACTCAAGAGGTGAAATACATCCGTTTGACTGTAATCTGAGCTTTAAAGGCAGTGAAATTATCGCTGAATACCTGTTTGACAGTAATACATATATGAAAGACGGACAACTGAAAGCTGAATATCAGGCAAAAGACGGCACTCATAAAAAACTTGATGACTCTCCAAGTAAAACTTGCGAATTTGTTTCAGACATAAGTGACGTTATAGATATAAACCATAACAACAATAATGTTACTTTGGAAGCGTTCAAAACGTTTAAAGAAAATAAGCGTTACCGTAAATCTTACCTTTCTTCATCTGATTTTATCCATTTTTATCAATTTGCAGTATTGCTTCATAAAATGAATCATCTTAGTGGGAAAGCGCCTAGTAAAGATGAAATTGAAAAATTGGAAAAAGAATTTGAAGATATGTCGCTTGAGTACAAGATAAACCATATCAGCCGTGCCAAAAAATTTGCCTCAATCATCAATAAAGTAGACTGTTTCTATTCCGATAAACCCTTTGATTGCGAGGTTGTGACCGAATTTGATTCCGAAGAAGAACTTGAAAAAACCATGGGAAAAGTGGAACATGAGCGTTGGTGCTGGGAACATTGGATAATGGGCTGGCGTCATATAAACAGCCAAAAATTCAATGAACTGAAGGCAGAATTTGAGAAAGTCAAAAAAGAAAATAACCTTCCCGACACACTTAATATAAGAGAGTGTACAAAATTGCATAAAGATATGCCTGAGTGTACAGAGTACACTGAAGCTATAGGTTCAGAGCATTATTCCGAACTTCAAGAAGACGATAAGAAAAAAGATAAAAATCCGATACAGAATTTACTGAAAATTTTGTCATTGGAAGACGGCATAAAAGTATATAGATTGAGGGATTAAAAAATGTTAAACGAAATTAAAATCACACAAGCTAATGATAATGAAGGATATGTATTCGTAAGTTACAGTTCTAAAAATAGAGACACCGTTTTGAATAACTATCTCATACCGCTTCAACGTGATTACGGACTTAGAATTTATTATGATGAAGCTTTTGAAGATGATGCAACACGTACATGGACCGACCAAATGCAAGAAAATCTCCAAAAGGCTCAGGTTTGTCTTATGTTTGCCAGTTCAGATTATGTATGCAGCTATGCTTGTGCTTTGGAAGTATTGTATGCAATTGCTTTTGACATACCGATACTGAAAATATATCTTGAAAACAATATTGTAGAATTACTCCAGAAAAAAAAGTTACTTAAAAGTTCAAAAATTTCCGATAGTACCAAAAGCGATTTTCAAATTGCCGCAGAATGGTTAGAAGGAACTATGGACGAAATAGGTGAAAGCAGCTCTTATAACGATAAATTAAAAGGGTATCAGTTTTACACCAAAAAGATAGGCTGTGATATTGAGAGTAGCGGACGTATTAGTCCAGTAAAGGTCGCATTATCATTCTCTCGACTTATAAAAGAAATTTCGGGAATGAAATCTTATCAACCCAAAATAGATAGTATCGTAAACTCTATTAATAATGCAGTAAAACGTAAATCTAAAGACCAACGTAATCCGTTTGCAGAACTTTCTGCCCAACCGCCTGTTAAAACCCAAATAGTGCAATCCGATACAGTGAACCGTAATAAGAATGATATGGCTGTTGAAAAAAATCTTTCGGAGAGTAGCTTTAAGGACGTTACATCTGTGTCGTCGGAAAGCGCAAGTTCCCAAAAAGGATTTAATTTCAGTATCTATGGAAGAAAATATACAGGCAATCAAAATTATTTTATAAAAACTGTGTTTGAACAGGTAATGAGAAAACACGAAGACCTTGTTCCTCAGTTGATAGATAAAATAAGATGTCTGTCCAGTATAAATTATTTCGATAAAAATGACATGGATAATTATAAAAGCAAAAATCCCTTTATTACAGGTGAGTTTTATGATATTGCAGGCGGAGTAAGTGTGGGAACAGCTCTCAATAAGAGAAATAAGGCGGAGTATATAGGAAGACTGCTTGCATACTGCAACGAACCGCTTGATATACTTGAATGTGAAGATGAGGAGTTTTATATAATGATAAAGAATGAATTTGATAAAAAATCCGGTAATTTCCAGCCAGCTGAAAACACGTCTTCTGAAATGAAAATAGGTGCTTTTGTCAAAAGTTCTATGAGGGATTTGGAAGCAAAAGGTTATAAATTCAGTGAGGAAATGTTGAGAGATTTGTTTGATGCTAAGGCTTCAAAAGAAATATTCAAATTGAGTGTCCCATTTTTTGTTGACGATAAAAGTAAAATACGTGACAAATCCGGTCACAATAGATATTGGATAGACTCTTTCAATTTTAATGGTATGACACTCTATCTTTCCAGCCAATGGTATTCATATCAGAAAACTTACTTTGAAAATTGGTATCATTCATTAAACGCTTGAATATAATAAAAATGAACGGAGAGTAATTTTAATGAATATAAGCAAAAATGTTATGTATATAATGAATGATGTCAATTTATGGAAAAACTACACAAATAGAAGCTACAAGGTAAAAGTACAGAAAGCTGACAAAAATAAAATATATAATGTCGCCGGTCAGCCGGGAATAGTGTATAATATATTTGAGGATTCCTATGCAAAAGTCAATGAAAATGGACTTGTTGTAACAGGCGTTGCAGGTGAGATGTGGCCGATTGGTGAAAAAGCACTGAAAAAATACAATGTGACTTTGGAGCAGTTGAACTATGAGCCTCTTGAAGTCGAAACTGTTCAAACGGGCATTGTATTTTGTGGAGTGCTGATTCCAAAAGAAACCGTTTTTACACTTGAAGCAAATTATGGAGAAAAAGTCATTCTCAAAGGTAACAGACCTGCTATTGAGCATGGTGAGGGTGACTATATACTTGTTGCGGCAAAGCTTGAAAACGGCAGATATATACCTGATTTCACGGACAGTGGCAGAGTTGTCAACGGTACTATTTTTGAAAAGCTTTATAAAAAAGTATAAACAGCATTAAAAAAGGGGCAGAACTTCAAAAAGTTCTGCCCCTTTTTCTGAATGTCAATTTATTTATCAGAATTTTTTTCTTCTATGGGTGTTGCCTCTACAGGTTTTACCTCTTCTTTTTCTGTATCTTTGGTATCCTCTTTTTTATCTTCGGGAACATCAGCCGATTTTTCAGATTCTTCTTTTGTATTCTCGGCAGGCTTTTCTGTTTCGTCCTGCGGTTCGGGTATCACTGCTACTTTGTCAGCAGCCTTTATATTGGAGAGAGAAAAGAAAAATGCATATATACAAAGAGCAATATCACCTGCATAAGTGAGGATATTGGAAAGTGTCGGCACTACAATTTCAGAGTCTATGCCTGAAACGGCATTTGACGGCATCGACATTTTGATAAAGAGGTCTATTGCAACAGTCAGTCCCAGCATGATATATACCATAGCATAAACAGTGGATTTTCTGACAGCACCCGTGTTATTGATTCCTGCAAAGAACATGGACTGATAGAAAAGGAACATCAGCAAAGCTGCCACTGCCACTATATCAAAAATTTCCGTTGCCGCAACAGATTTATGTGTATAGTCTGCAAACAGGATCAGAAATCTTGAACAGGACCATATCGGAACAAGAAGACTTAAAACAGGTACTTTTGCCATGCCGTTATGACCTGTGAAGGATATGCAGGATTCATACAGCAGTACACTTCCGCCGGCTATTGCAAGAATACACTGTATCAGATTGGGATTTTCGGAAAGCAGGGAAATAATACCACTGCCTATCATTGCCACAGAAGAAATAAAACCGAACAGTCCACAAAAAATACATCTCTGAGGCTGTACCTCAAAAACTTTTTTAATGTCGATAATGCTGAGAATCCAGCCTGTTAACAGAAGAACCACTGCCGATACAGCAAATATCCAGTTGCAGACGATGGAATTAAATATAAAGCCGTCACCATATACATTAAATACAGTATCACATATTTTAATGCCGCCTCCTATGGCTGTCAATATCAGCATAGGTATCCAAAGTTTTTTCAATTTCACTGAAAGTCACTCCTTTTTTTAATCTCTGTTTGAAATGGGTATATATTTTTTACTTCTGACCATAGAACGATATGCAGGACGGATAATTCTTCCGCCGTATGTAGCCTCTTCGATTCTGTGTGCACACCAGCCCGCTATTCTTGAAACAGCAAAAAGCGGTGTAAAAAGTTCGCTCGGTATGCCAAGCATATCATATACAAAGCCTGAATAAAAGTCAACATTGGCACATATGACTTTGGAGCTTTTCTTGACATTCTGCATGACATCGGGAGTAAGCTTTTCAACAGTCTTATAAAGATTGTATTCTTTCAGCATACCTTTTTCTTCCGCAAGCTTTTCGGCAGTTTTCTTCAGTATGACCGCACGGGGATCGGAAAGAGTATATATGGCGTGTCCGAAACCGTATATAAGTCCTGAGCCGTCACCCTTTTGTTTATTGACGACATCGGAAAGAAACTGATAAATTTCACCTTCATCAGACCAATCTTTAACCGTTTCCTTGAGTTCAAGCATCATTGCACGCACTCTGAGATTGGCACCGCCATGACGTGGACCTTTTAAAGAGCCTATTGCAGCGGATATGGCAGAATAGGTATCTGTACCTGAAGAGGAAAGTACCCTTGCAGAAAAAGTGGAGTTGTTTCCTCCGCCATGTTCTGCATGGAGTATCATGCATAAATCCAGCAATTTTGCCTCGGAGTCCGTGAACTGCATATCGGGACGCAATGCACGAAGAATGGATTCACTTGTTGAAAGAGAGAGGTCTATGGGGTGAAAGAACATACTGCCTTTATCAAACGCCCTTTTCTTTACCTGATAGGCATAAGTCATAGCCGTAGGCAGAGAGGCTATCAGCCTGACAGACTGCTGCATGATATTTTCCAGAGAAGTGTCGTCGGGGTTTTCGTCATAGGAATACAGTGCAAGTACGGAACGCCCCATTTTATTCATAATATCCTTTGACGGTGATTTCATTATCATGTCTTCCACAAAGTTTTCAGGAAGTTCTCTCAGACTGCCGAGAGTGTTTTTGAATTTTTCGAGCTGTGTTTTGGTAGGCAGAGAACCGAACAGTAACAGCCATGCTGTTTCTTCATAGCCGAATCTGTTTTCGTTTATGCAGGCATTGATAATATCATTGACATCAATACCTCTATAAGTCAGCTTGCCTTTATCAGGAACACGCTCACCGTCTGCCATCATGAAGCCATGCACGTTGCAGATATTAGTAAGTCCTGCCATAACTCCCGTACCATCAGGATTTCTCAATCCACGCTTTACATTGTAGGTTTGATAGTCGGCACTGTTAAAGCCGTTATACCGCCTGTACTCCTCGCACAGTTCGGAGAGATTTTGTTTTTGATTATCTTTTGACATTTCGTCATACCTCATTTCAGAAAGTCATATACTTTATACATAGAATATTTTAGCCTTTTTTAATTGTCATGTCAAGAAAATAATCGAAAGGGATAAAAGATATGAAAAAAAGGATAGTAATTATGCTTTTAGGTATGGCAATTATGGCAATATTGCCGTTTATTTCTATGCAGAGAGCCGAGAACAAGCCTGAAAAGCATACCGAAACCACACGCCGTGAATTCAGAATACTTGATACTTCTGCCAATAAAATTGTAAACATAGGTGACAGGGAATTTTGTATAGGGGCTGTGGCATATGAAATGCCGTCAGACTTTGAAAAAGAGGCTTTGAAAGCACAATGTATCGCCTGTTACACATATTTTTCCGAAATGCGTGAACGCTCAAATGAAGAATATGATTTTTCGGCGGACCTCTC
>DBXL01000033.1:8916-16652 GCA_002309275.1 Ruminococcaceae bacterium UBA1213
GAAGTTTTCGGAAAAGTTCTGACAGATGATAAAGGAAATATCATCAAAGTGGCATACCATGCCATTTCAAGCGGTCAGACCGAAAGTGCAAAAGATATATTCGGCTTTGAAAGCGACTATTTACAGCCTGTATCAAGTGCAGGTGATGTGAATGTATCGGGCTATCTTTCTCAGAAAGAAATATCAGTCAAAAGATTCAAAGAAATCATGCTTTCAAAGAATATACAGCTTGACGGCGAACCTGATACATGGATAGGCGATATGGAAAGAACACAGTCGGGAACGGTAAAATTGATTCAAATAGGAGATAAAACCATAAGCGGTGCGGATATAAGAGAAATGTTTTCATTGAGAAGTGCAAATTTTGACGTTTCGTACAGCAATAATAAATTTATACTTTTAGTATATGGATACGGTCACGGTGTAGGCATGAGTCAGTACGGTGCGGAAAGCATGGCAAAGCAGGGAGCAGGCTGTGAAGAAATTCTTCATCACTATTACGGCAACTGCAATATACAAAAAATCGACAGTCAGATTTAAAAAATACCGACTGTCGATTGAAATTCAGCCTATCAGCATGAATATAAGCAGGTCATATAACATATGCAATGCAACGGGAACTAATATATTTTTGGTTTTAATGAAAAGCCAGCTGAATATAAAGCTTAATATGATGATACCCATGAATCCAAGACTTTGAAAATTTTTAAAAAATACCCCGTCATATATCCATATAGGAAAATGTATGCATAAAAACATCACGGAATTGATTCCCACCGCAAGCCATTGTTTCCATTCTTTATCGGCATTTTTGAGAGTGCTGTTCAAAAGCCAGCCACGAAATACCATCTCTTCCGTTATTCCAACAAAAATGACTATGATAATTTGTGACCAGCCGAAGCTTTCTTTTACAGAAACTCCGACACTCCTGAATGCCGCTGCCAGACAGTAAATTATGCAAAGAATAAATATAGGCAGTATCTGCAAAAATTTTATCTTAGTCGTAAACATCTCTTTCAAGCCTATATACATATCGCTTTCAAACTTTTTTACAAGAATGATTGCAGGTACTGTCCAGACAAGATTTTTGATGATTCCCGATCGTATGAACTGCATGATAACATCATTGTTATTCGTCAATGCCAAAAGCTGATTTTTAATCAGCAGTTCAAAAACTGTCCACAATCCATAGAACAAAATGCAGTATATCACAAGTGTTATTATGAGTTTTCTATTCTTTATCATAAATTCACCTCAATCTATAATCGTCTGTGACATTGAAAAGGGTACTTGTCAAAATCAGGTTTTCCTGTTTACTTCCGTCATTAAGTGCATTATTCACTGCATCGAAACTTGCACTTGAATGAAGAAGGCTTTCAAATACTTTTTTGGTATTCTTCAAACTATTCCTTTCCAGAACGCCTGCTGCCGCATTCAATATGGGATAATATGTTGCTAACTGAGATTTATAGAAAGTTCGGATGTTTCCATGTAAATTGATTTGCACTTTTTCAGAGAATTGCACACCTTCTATTGCAAATTCCGCAAATATTTCGGGAATGAAATTGTAAATATCCTGTGCAAGCGAAGTATCTCCCAGAAATTCTGTCAAGACCTGTAAATATAAATCTTCCTTTCCGTCATTCATTACTTTTTCATACAGCATAAGAGATTTTTCCACAGCATCATATATATCGGCATCACTGTAAGGGTAATCACGGAGAGTTTCTTTTTCCTGCTTTAAAAGGAAAATCTGCTTGTGAGAGGCAAAGTTTTTGTTTTTCCAGGTTTTAGCCATGTCTTCTATGACTTGACTAAGACTTTCTATTTTATTGTTATTGATTCTGCACTCTCCTGTTGTAAATTGTCCGTCACCGCCGTTGGCGGCATATATTTTTATACAGCAAATATCCTGATTTCCTATACGCTTTGCAATCTCATCTTTAATAATATTCCAGTATATATTCACATCATCAACAGGCACTTCCCTGCCAAGTGCAACAACATTTCCTATATACAATTTCCATTTATGCAAGCCGTTGAAATCACTGTCAAACTCCCTTGCGTTCACGTCATTCAGCATAGCCTGAACGGTTTCCATGATACCGAACATAAAACCGCCCTGTGCCATTCCCACAGCAATTTTTTGGTCGGAGCCGAGTGCAGACGATATTTCAAACAGTTCATTTTTCCAATCAGGAGAATATATGTGATAACCGATAGTTGCCATTCTCTCTTTAAGCTGATATACTTCAGGCTTTACCGCAATATTAAGCTTTGATAAAATAACTCTGTCACCGCTTATAAAGCTTCCAAGCTCTTTATAGCATTCTTTCAAATCATTATTTATGTAGTTATTGTCAAATTCCAAAATTTTCTCCCCCTGCCATATTATATGATTTAATTATATATCCATATCATATATTTTGCAAGGCTTAAAGACTGCTGTAAAATAATTTTACTGCATCTATTCTGGAACTGATGTCGAGTTTTTTATAGCAGTTATTCAGTATTTTTTTGACGGTACCCTCTTTTATCTCGAGCTGACTGGCAATATTTTTATTTGTCAGACCGTCTGCTGCAAGCATGAATACCTCTTTTTCACGGGCTGTCAGTTTTTCAAAAGCGGTCTTATTCTCTATTCCCTGAATTTCACTGATAAATATAATCATTTTGCAGAAAATACCTTTTTCCGCTATGGGAATCGCAGTAATAAAATACCCTGATAAAGTTCCGCCTGCTTTCAGCATGACACTTTCCGTATGCGGTATCATGCTTTTCAGTGCTTCTTTAAACACATTTGAAACAGCAAGTTTTTCAGGTGAAATTTTCACTTTTTCGGCAAGCTCCTTGAATTTTCTGTTACAGCCTGATATGTAAAATTCATTCTTATTATTTTTTCTCACACTTGCATAAGATATTTCTTTAAAATTTTCATCGCTCATATATCATTCCCTCCGTTTAAAAAAATTTTTACAGTATATTATAAAATATGCTATGCTACCAAATCACTACTAAAACAGAAATATCGACCTCGCAAAATGGCATTGAGGTCGATAAAAATTTAAAAATAATATTTTTTTCTTGTAAAAAGGATAATGATGACAGATGATATAATTGCTATGGCTGAAACGGGAAAAATAATGGAGTAATAACTGCCGTCGGTATTGGGGATAGTGCTTTGTGAGGGAGAGGCAAACTCCTCAGAGGAGAATATAAAATCCAGTTTTTGAAAGGTGGAGATAATATCTGTATCATTTTGTCTGCTGACATGGAGGCGTATTTTCAATTCACAGCTCTCACCACCGGAAAGCTCGCATACAAGCATATTTTGTGCAGGATTGATGGAGGAGGAAAGCATATTGCCGTTGGTGTCGGCAACTGAAAGGCGAATGTTCTGCAAAAGGCAGATGTACTCACTTGAAACAGCCCTTGCACGCAGATAGATACGAGCTTTTCTTGTATCGGGATTATGAAGGGAAATTTGTTTTGAAACAGTCACGCCCGGATAAAGACTTTTAAAATTGCCAAAAAGATAATTGCTGTGTGGAATGTCGATAAAATTTTTGGAATAGCCCTCAAAGACGACATCACTGCCTCCGGCCGCACGCACGGTTGTAAATGTCAGTAAAATTCCTATGATAACTGCCGCAGTGCATATAATAAGAGTTTTTTTCATATTTTCGCCCCTCCGCCTGAAATGGCAATATTCTGCAAATATATTCTTCTTAATGAATTATATGCAGGCACAGGGAAAAATATGCACAAAAAAAAGCTGTACAGACAGTCTGTACAGCTTTTCATCTCAGAATATGCCGAACTCAAATCCCCAGAACGATACGGCAAATAAACACAGTATCGCAAGGGTGAAATAGAATTTAACGCTGAAATGCTCTTTTCGGAAGAACAGAAAGAAAAACAGAAGATTATTAAGTATCACTCCGCAGAGGTAGATAATAGCAAGGACACCGCCCTTTGCTTCACCCGGATTTTCAAACATGAACAGAATGACATAAGGTGCTGCAATGCCGAGAGCAATATTGATAACTGCCTGAGGGATATAGAAATACCACTTGAATTTTTTCTTTTCAAAGACAAACTCACTTGTACCGACAAACAGAGCTGTCAAAACGGCCATTCCTGTAAGCAGATAGAAAAATATATCCAATCGTTCCGACTTCCTTTCAGACCGTTATCCAGATGACAGGCATACTGTCATCGTCCAGCCATTCAAGAATACTTTTCATAACGCTTTCGGGTACAGCAATACAGCCTTCTGTCGGGGTATTGCCGCAGTGCATGAACAGGGCAGACGGTCTTTCAATATCAGGCTCATATGTATTGTAATTGATGACAAGACCATATTTATAGGACTTTTCGGCTGCTATCATATGTTCTGCCTTATTCCAGTCTTTTTCTTCAATTCCCTCTACTTTTTGATTGAAGAATTGTGACTGGGTATCGGTTACCCAATAGGTATTCTCTGTTATCTCAAACATGGGATAGCTTGTAACAGGCTTTTCACCAATATAAAAGCCCTCTCCGAGCGGCCACATTCCCGCAGGCGTTTTTTTGGAATCGGCTGTTGCTTCATAGCTGGAACCGTTTTCACCTATATATACTTCATCTGTAACAGTTTCTCCCTCTCCCACGACATTCCACCAATAACCATTTTTCGCTTTTTCATAGCAGTATAATTTTGCTTTGGAAGGGTTTGAGAAGTTGTCAGCCTCGACAAGTATCAGTTTATTTCCTGTCAGATTTTCCTCAAAGTCATATTCATAAGCCGTCATGAATTCTTCAAGGTCCTGTGGCTGGCGGTCAATGTTTTCAGGCTCTTTCAGAAATTCCCTTGCTTTTATTTCCGCCATTTTCTGCAAATTTTCCTTTGTGTCGGAAACCTGCTTGCTTTCGGCGAGAATGATTTCGGAAAGTTCTTTTTTATTTTTTTGTTTTTCGGAATCTGTCTTATCGTGTGTCAAAAGAGAGCTTATTTTCAGCGGATCAAGCTTATCTATTTTAAGCATATCCGTTTTTATATCGACAGCCACAGCTGCTGTTGCCACAGCCGCTGCCGCAAAAACTACTGACAAGAATACTTCTGTTATTACAAACAATGGTTTTTTCATAATTTTTTTCCTCCCAATAATGCTTATAATCTATTATACTTTTATTTTTGGATTTGTAAATAGGGAATTTTGTCAAATCACGCTTTTTGACATATATTTCACAAAAAATTAACAAAAAAATCTTGCAAAAGAATAAAAATATGTGTATTATAATTATAAAAATATCCGAACAGGAGATGATATAAAATGATAAAATTTGAGAATGTTACAAAGGTGTATAATAAAACCGTAAGAGCTGTTGATGACATCAGTTTCAATGTAAAGGGCGGTGAAATAGTGGGATTTATAGGACCGAACGGTTCGGGAAAAACCACTACAATGAAAATGCTCACAGGCATTGTGAGGGCAGATGTCGGAAAAATCACTGTCAATGGTTTCAATGTCAGAAAGGAGCCTGTCAAGGCAAAGGAATCCATAGGATATATTGCAGACAGTCCCGATATGTTTTTGAGATTGAAGGGTACAGAATTTCTTGATTTGATAGGGGATATTTACCGTGTGCCTACGGAAAAAAGACAGACAAGAATCAGTGAATTGGCAGAGAGATTTGAATTGAGTGAAGCGTTGTCCTCTCAGATTATGAGCTATTCGCATGGTATGCGTCAGAAAATCATGGTAATAGCTGCACTCATGCATAATCCGCCTGTATGGATACTTGATGAGCCTATGGTGGGACTGGATCCGAAATCGGCATTTGAATTAAAACAGATGATGCGTGAACACGCCAAAGCAGGCAATGCTGTATTTTTTTCAACACATGTGCTGGAGGTTGCCGAAAAGCTCTGTGACCGTGTTATCATCATCAAAAAAGGCAATATACTCTTTGACGGCACGCTTGAAAAGCTTGAAAGTACAAGTAAAAATGAATCCCTTGAAAAAATCTTTTTGGAGTTGACGGAAAAATGAGTATATATCTGAAACTTGTCAAAGCACTTATATCCACTGTCGAGCCAAGCACCGAAGAAAAAAAATACAATAAAATTTTTTATCGTGTAATGGGACTGATAGCTGTATTTGGAATCATGCTGCCAATGGCATTTTTTGTGGGAGTGGTGATATATGCCCTTACTCAGCCGCTTGTCAGTCAGGGAGCAGGACAGAATGCAGTAGAACTTTTTCTGCATCTCATTTCCGTATTTTCATTTATATTCGGCTTGAATGTCATTTTCAGTGTATTCTACTTTTCGGGAGATATTGAAAGCCTGCTTCCTTTGCCGCTGCGGTCATATCAGATTATCGGCTCAAAATTCACTGCCGCCCTCATCAGTGAGAGTGTCATGGAATTCATTGTGATAATAGCTGCATTTGCAGGCTATATAATCGCATCGGGAAGACATTTCTGGTCATGGATTATTGCTGTATTCGGTATGCTTACTCTGCCCATAGTACCGCTTGCATACTGTGCAATTATATGTATGCTTATCATGCTTTTGTCGGGATTTATCAAAAACAAAGATGCCGTCAATAAAATGACGGGCTTTCTGACTCTTGCCGTTGTAGTCGGTATTGCTATACTGATTTCAAATACAGGCGGACTGGATACGGAACATTTGATAGAAGCTCTCTCCAATCCAAGCAATCCTCTTTTGAATGTCATGAACTGCATATTCCCGCAGGTGCATTTTCTTGTCAGTGCCATGGTGAATAATACTTTTATCAATCTTATCTTTTATATAGCCGTGAATGGTCTGGCAATAGGCTTGTTTCTTATCATTGCAGAGGCTGTATATTTCAGAACTGCCGTAGGCATCAACTACACCGCCAAAAAAGGCAAAAGCAGAGATAAAGTTATTTCTTCACTTAAAATGCATAATCCCTGTATAACATACCTTAAAAAAGAATTCAGAATTCTTTTAAGGACACCTGCCTATTTCACCAACTGTATTATCATCAATTTAATATGGCCTGTTTTTTTATACATCGTGTATCTTCTCAACGGAAAGACCAATTTCCTTGATGAATTCATCTACGGCATACACAGCGGAAATGAAGAAAGTGTACTGATACTTATTCTGGCAATATCGGCATTATCTGTGCTGATAACCGCCGCAAACTGTATAGCGTCATCTGCCCTCACCAGAGAGGGAAAGCATTTTGCATTCATGAAATATATTCCGCTGTCGTATATTGCACAGATCAATATAAAAGCTCTTGTAAGTATTATTATAAGCGGTGCCGGCATGATAATATATGTAATAGCCGCTGCATTGTATCTGAATTTAGGCATAAAAATTACAATATTCTGTTGTCTTGTGAGCCTGCTTTCCGTATCATTTGTATCGTATTTTGGAATATTCATGGATTCCGTCAACCCGAAATTGATATGGGACGATGAATTGAATGCACTCAGGGGAAATTACAATGTATTTTTCAATATGGCAGTGGCAATGCTTCTTGAAGCCGTGACGTGTGCAGGAGCATATCTGCTCTTTAAATTCACTTCTCTCGGCTCGCTCATTATTATTATTATGCTTTTCATATTCCTTATGCTTTTGAATACAGTAAGCTATCTGCTCTGCTCATACAAGGCGACTGCCAATATAGACAAACTTTCTGTATAATGAGGAATGATTTAACAATTAAAAAAGGAGGAATATTAAGTAACAG
>DBXL01000052.1 GCA_002309275.1 Ruminococcaceae bacterium UBA1213
TCCCCGGGAAACATGAACTGATTTTTCTTTCTGAAATCACCTTCATTAAATCTGTATTTCTTATCGTCTTTGAAAAACTCCCTGTTTTCACGGATATGCTTTATCCTGTCGATACGGAAATATTTTGCTTTTTCAGGCTCACTGTCATCATAGGCTATCAGATAAAAATAATATTCACTGAACATTATGGAAACAGGTCTTAATTTCCTCACAATTTCACTTCTGTCCATTTTTAAATATGTAACAGTAATATATCTTTTTTCCTCTATGCACTTGATAATCTGCCAAAGATTTTCAATCACACTGTCACAATCCGAATGTACCTCGCTGTAACAGTTCATTTCCTTTCCGACAATCTCCGTCAGAATATCCCTGTTCTGCAAAGTCGTGAACTTTTCGAGTTTCTGCACGATGGAAAGCATATCATCCCGATTGAAACACCTTGTCCCCAACAGCACCTTCAATATCGCAAACAGCTCTGAATTTTTCAGCAACTCGTCACTTTTTAAAATATAGCTTTTCAGCTTGCCCGAATACACGATTTCAGCATAATTCATAAGTTCCTTATGCTCCGAAAGAAAATTCCTGATACGGCTGATATCCCTGTTTATCGTCTTTACACTCACATGATAATTTTCTGCAAGACTTCTGCTGTTGAACATCTCACCCTTTATCAGCCTGTAAAATATTTCAAGCACTCTGTCAGATACCATTTTTTCCATTTTTATCACCGCCATATCCATTATACCACATATATGCCAAAAGTCACAGTAGATTTTACTCCGCTGTGACTTTTTATTTTCAGAGGGTATTCACTTATTTTAGCTGCCCCAGCCGCTGCGTTCATTCCATTCGGGGTCGTACTGTTCTATCCATTTACGCTCGGTTTCACGGCAAGACTCTTTTGACGGACAAATTTTCCATGATACTGTTATTTCATCACGATGTTCATGTATTTTCTGTGCCGATGGATAACCGCAGGCATTTCCATGGTAATACTGTGCAAACCTATGTCTTAATCCATATTCGGCTTTTCCCACATATTTCAGACCGTTATAATAAATTTTATAACAGCCTATACTGTTCGGAGCGGTTTTTGCAGCTTCTTCAAGAGTTTTTTTGCTGAAAAGTCCCATTTTTTTACTCTCCTTACCTTCTCTTTTTGTAGGCTTCCGCTGCTCCTACACGTTCAAGATACGGTCTGGATTCATCTTTGGCTATCTCTGCAAGCTCTCTGTCACTCTTGTTACTGAATTTTCTTTCATTGCGTTCAATTTCTCTCGATACCCTTGCCTGCTCTTTTTCAGCGTATTTTTTAGCCTTATCAGCCGCTTTTCCCAATGTATCAAAAAATCCCATACTTTTCACCTCCTGTCTTTATATTTATCTTTGCTGTATCTATATTCTACATCAGCATATCGGACATCTTTTTGTCCTACCAAATTTATTTTTTTAAAAATTTTCCATTCAGCGACAGCAAAAATATTCCCGACATTATCACAAGCGATACTGCTCCGACTATACTTGTTGAAGTCAATTCTGCATTGGCATTTCCTGATATTGAAAACGTCTGCACGGACATATCAAAAAATCTGCATATAAAATATGTTATCAAGGACGACAAAAAAGCATTTGCAAGCCTGTATAATTCAAATATAAGCTTGTTTATTTTTATGCCTTTTAAAAGGCTGAATATCTGTAAATGTACACATAATCCCCCGTATCCCACCGCAAACGACAACGCCCACAGCGGACAGCCTTTTTCTGCTATCTTCTGACACGCTGTCGTAACTTCTATTATGCTTGTAAGAAAATAATTATCCGCCCCCAGCTTTTCAACCACATTTATCAGCATTGAAAATACAGATACCATTGCAGTAAGTTCTACTATTGCTGTCGCACCGTCTGAACATGACATAATAAATGCCTGCATTATATCCGTACTTTCAGGCTTTTTTACAGGGATTTTCTTTTCACTTTCCTTGTTTGAAAATATCCCCGACACTATCCCAAGAATGATTCCCGATACTATCTGAGATACATATAAAATAATTCCTGCCGTTATGTTTCCAAGCATGATTGCACCGATTGCCGTTACCAAAAATGATGCTCCCGAACATACACAGAATTTCATCATTCTTTCAGCCTGTTTTTCACTTATCTCTCCGCTTTCACATAAAAGCTTCACGCATCTTGCACCTACAGGAAATCCCCCTATGAAACTCAACACAACCGCCGAAACGGTACTTTTTGGTAATTTCAATATCCTTGCAAGCGGTGAAAACAGTTTTCCCGTACATTCATAAGCCCCCGACCTTATCGCAAAAGATGACAGTACCATAAACGGAAATAAAGACGGCACAAGTATTTTTGCAGAGCTTTCCAAGCCGTTTAATATACCTTCTGCACAGATTTTCGGAAATACAATGAGCATTCCCAGAAATACCGCTGATAGGATAATTGCAGTTACCTTTTTCATAACAAAATCACCGCTTTTCAATTCATAATTCATCATTGCCTATGCATAATTATTTATCGGGGCGGTGATTTATGTATATGAGAAAAAACAAAGATATATCCATGCTTTCAGCCAACTTTGGTTCTGTGCATATGAATATAAACGGAAATCGTGAAGTAATACTTGAGGGAAACAAGGGGGTTGTTGAATATGGGGATACCTCCATTAAAATCAATACCGGTAAATATATGATTGCCTTTTCGGGCAGAGGTCTGCACATCAAGTGCATGACGGATTGTGATATTGTCATTCACGGCTTTATCACTTCAATAGAATACATTATGTAAACAGGGGGATTTTTCAATGCTGATAGGACTGCTCAGATGGATATTCGGCTGGACAGATTTTGAAATACATGACAACTATCCTGAAAGATTTCTCAACATGGCTCATAAAAACGGCTTGCATATGTGGGATATGAAAAATTCAGACGGCATTTTCTCTGCCAAAACCAGAACGGCAAATATAAAATATATCCGTCAGCTTGCAGAAAGCTCCATGTGTGATATACATATCTTCAAAAATCATGGCTTTCTGCATATGTTTTCAAAATATAAATACCGTTTCGGTCTTATTTTAGGCTTTATTCTGTGGGGGATTGCCGTGAAATATTTCACAGGATTTCTATGGAATATCAATATAACTGTACCGTCAATGATAAACGAATTTGAAGTCCGTCAGGAATTAAGGGAGCTTGGCTTTTACGAAGGTGCAAGACTTGACAGCCTTGATACAGAGATGATAAAAAACACGGTTTCCCTCAAAGATAACCGCATAAGCTGGATAACAATAAATATAATGGGTACAGATGCGGAAGTGAATATAAGCCCGAATCTTGCCTTGAATATCGACAACAAACAGAAAATCCCTGCAAGCAATATTTTTTCCACCGCTGACGGCACTATTACCCGTATGGAAGTAAAAAAAGGTTATTCTGCCGTAAAAGTAGGAGAAGGCGTGCATAAAGGTCAGCTTCTTGTCAGCGGGGTGAAAGAATATACAGACGGCTCGTCTGCTCTCTTTGACAGCGAGGCTCAAATATATGCAAAAACTTTCCGCACAGTCACCATTTCCATTCCGAAGTCCTTTGAAACGCTTGTAAAACAAGATGATACCGTCATCAAAAAAGATATAAACATTCTTGGCATTTCGTTTCCCCTGACACTCAAAGGAAATCCGCAGGGTGATTATATAAAATTTTCTCAAATATGCCAGCCTGACATTCTCGGAAACGGCATTCCCATATATTTCAATTCGGAAACATGGCAGAAATACAAAAAACAGCCTGTTCATCTCACTGACAAACAGGCTGAAACTCTCCTGAAAAATAAACTTCAGCTTTATGAACTTTTCATGCTGTATTCCGCAAACAAGGCAACTGTTTTAAATAAAAATCTGACTTTCTCCCAAAATAAAACAAACTATATTTTAACAGCAGAATATTCTATTGAAGAGGACATTGCACAGAAAAATATGATTCAAATCAAAGACACGTCAAATTCAGGCACATAGTCTTTTTTGGCTGATGACAATTCCTGCACAAAGCCGTCAAGCCCTGTTTCCTCGAAATATGAAAGGACTTTTGCATATTCCCTTGATGTGATTTTCCTGTTGATTTCAGGAAATTTTTCTGCATTTCCCAAAGGCGTATATTGTGCCATCAGGCTCACTAAAATTTCATCTCCGAAATTTTCTTTCAGCAGGTCAAGCACCATAATCGAATTTTTCGTATTCTGAGGCAATATTAAGTGTCGCACGATAACTCCCTTTTTCATCATGCCGTTTTCATCAAATTCAGGTCTGCCTGTCTGCCTTGCCATTTCCGAAACTGCCTTTAATGCAATTTCAGGATAATTTTCCGCTTTGGAATATTTTTTAGCCGTTTCACCTTTTGCATATTTCATGTCAGGCAAATATATATCCACTATGCCGTCAAGTTTTTTAAGCGTTTCCGCTTTTTCATATCCGCCCGTATTATAGACAATCGGTATTTTCGGCTTATATATCTCAAAGCACTCTATAATACTTTCAATATACGGTGTGGGACTGACTAAATTGATATTATGCACTCCCCTATCTTCCAGTCGCTTTATATGCTCGGAAAGTTCTTTCACGCCGATAATTTTTCCATAACCGCCTGTACTTATCTTTGAATTCTGGCAAAACACGCATGACAGCACACACCCTGAAAAAAATACCGCTCCCGAACCGTTTTTACCGCTGATACATGGTTCTTCCCAGAAATGCGGGGCAATTCTTGCCACTTTAGGCAAAGTTCCCTGTCTGCACCAGCCTTTTCCGCTGTCAAGTCCTCTCTCTGCTCCGCATTCTCTCGGACACAATCTGCATATCATAAAATCACCTTTCACCAAAAAGACACTGCAAATATTACAATGCAGTGTCTTTTCTATTATTCAAAATCAATTCCCAAATCAGGCAAATTCTCCGACCTGTCTATTATCACCATATCCGCCGACATATCCATAACATCAACGGCTACTTTATAAGCCTGATACTCAATTACACACTTTTCGCCTGTTTCTATGATGACATCAGGCTCAAAAAGCTTTATCTCATCAAGCAGATTTTCACCTGTGCCGAAATATGCGATATGCTGTATGCCCAATTCATCAAGCTTTTTTTCGACAGGCTCACAAATACCCGTCAGAAATGCCCTTTTCATGCCTTTCAGCTCGTCAAGGGCAACAGGCAGACTGCCCTCTTTGAAATATATTTTCTTCGGTAAACTGATACAAGACATTTTATAACCTCAATCACTTTCCATAGTAAGCCTTTAAATACATTTCCTTAATCTCGGCAAACAGCGGGTATCTTGGATTTGCACCGGTACATTGGTCGTCAAATGCGTTTTCAACCATCTCGTCAAGGCTTGCAAGGAAATCTTCTTCGCTTACACCGTAATCTGCAATCGTCTTTTTAATTCCGCATTTTTCTTTCAGTTCCTCTATCTTCTGAATGAATATTTCAAAAGTTTCGCTGTCATCTTTGCCGACAAATCCCAGAAATCTCGCACACTCGCAGTATCTTTCCAATGTATGCGGATAAGGATACTGTGAGAATGTTCCCATCTTTGTCGGTACAGGCTCTGCATTGAATCTCATTACCTCTGTGATGAGAAGTGCATTTGCGATACCGTGAGGAATATGATGGAATGCTCCGAGCTTATGTGCCATTGAGTGACATACACCGAGGAATGCATTTGCAAATGCCATACCTGCCAT
>DBXL01000236.1:0-157 GCA_002309275.1 Ruminococcaceae bacterium UBA1213
CATCACTCCTAAAACTGCGGCAAAAATGAGCTCTGCCGAATTTGCAGACCTCTAACGGAAAGCTGTCCACAATATAGTAATCTTTGGAATCGACATTGAAAAATTGAAACAACTTTTCTCGTATCAATTCCGTTACCTGAAGAAGATCTCTGCGTTT
>DBXL01000236.1:206-9348 GCA_002309275.1 Ruminococcaceae bacterium UBA1213
AATTCTTTTTGACAAAGTTATACCAACTGTTTTCTGAATCTATACCTGCTAATTCTCCGCATATGCTTATGGTGATTATCTCGGAATCAGACAATTTGACTTTTGAAATATTTTTTCGCTTCGTTACTTCCTGCGGTGCATATTGCTTATACAGTTCATCTATCATCACATAAGAAATTAAAATAAGGTCTTCCATATTTTCGATTTTCATGTTATAATTATCCTGAAACTTCATCTTCTGTATGCCTCCTATAGTTTTGGGTCAATTATAGAATAGCATATTTTGAGTGGAGTTTCATTATTTTTTTATTTTCTACTGGCACAACGAGTTATTTTAATATAAAAACCGCCCGAAATTTTTATGTTTCATGTGAAAATCTTGGAATACATAAAAATGCAGGCTGAAATTTCTTTCTGGAAATTTCAGCCCGCCAGCATGGAATACTTATTTCGGTTATTACACTTGCTCTACGTAGACATATTCCAGATGGTCAAAATGATATTTTTCATATTTATTGAAATGATTCAGTATATAGTCGGCAGATATGTTCGGATCGGCTTTATAATCATGTTTTTTATTCATAAATGCCGTAAGCATAGGACTTTTGAACTTGTAGCCGTGTCTTGCAAAAAGTTCATTTACCATAACATTTTGTATTCCTCCCGGATTATCGGCACTACCATATCCGAACCAGCTGTCAAAGCCATACATCATAGTGAAAACATCATCCTCGTTATCTTTATAGTAGTTATAAAAAAAGTGGCCGGTTATGCTGTAATCTGAAAATTTATACATGTCATCATGAACGTATGTCAGCTTATATTCACTGTCAGATCCCGGCAAAGCATCATAAAAATCATCATTGAAAGATTCACGCCATACACAAGTCATATATGGAAGTCCCTTTTCTACTTCTGTCTTGCGTGTATCGAAATCGACACTGCATTCATAAAGCTGATCCATATCTTTGTATGCACCGTTATATTTGAATATTTTGAACACGAATTCATCTCCGTCTTTTTTGATGGTGCGGAGATAACATCTTGAAGGATTTTCCAGACTGGAATATATCAGATCTGCACGGGTAATTCCTGTCAGATAGCGGACTTTTGCAAGCTTGTTGTCAATTATCTTGTATATGGATATAGTTTTTTTATCGGATGTTCTTACAGCCATTTCCCATTCTCCGTCTCCGTCTATGTCAGTGATGACATGACCTTCCATATACACGTTTCCCAAGTTGTTATAGACAGCGTTATATTTATCTTTCATACTGCTGTCTTCCATATTTGCAAGAATACGATTTGCGTCACCTTGTAACTTTGTTTCGCTCACGGTAATATGATACTCTGCGGATTGTCCTGCACCCTCTATCTCACAGGTAATATCGCATTCACCCGATGAATGTGCTGTGATATTTCCATTTTTGTCAGAGCTTGCAACAGACGGATCACTGCTTTTCCAAATCAGGTTCAGACCATAATTGCCGTCAAGCAAAACTTTTGAATCAAGAACGGCGGTATTTTCATTCTCAAGGTCAAGAGAAACTTTGTTAATATCGCTGTAATCAGGAAGGTCAGAGTAATGAGTGGTCGGTCTGTATGTTGACATACCACTGTCCACATTAATCTTTACCATGTTGTCATTTTTTTCATACATATAAAAAGCCTGCTGATAGTCATCAGCACTGCATATTTTCAGGTCTTTGTAGAACACCTTTTGGGTACTTGCAACGGAATTGTATTGGTGGCGGGTATGTTGGGAAATCTTGCACTGCTGTTCACAGACATTCTTGTCATTGACGTGATACAGCCATGTTTTATACAGATCTGAGTCTCCGCTTGTCACAACATAGTCATAAGCAGACATATATATATCTTTTGTATTTTTGTCGTAATACATACAGGTATGAGAATTGATACCTGTATAAGTCCCTATATTAAAAACATTGACATTGAAGCCATTTTCATCATCGGCATATACGGCAGGTGAACAAAGCATAACCGAAACTGCCGTGATGACGCTTAAAAGTATTGATATACGCTTTTTCATACTTCCACTCCTTTTTATCATCTCTGCGCCCCCGAATAGTACAGACCTTCCTCATTCATATAATGCTCTGTTGCAACTGCCTTGCCGTCAACAACACTGACTATATCATAAGTAAAAGTTGCAGACGGAGTATATTGCTGGGTTTGAGGAAATACGATTTGCCTCAGGTCATACTTGACAATCAGCTCTATTTTACCGTCATTGTTAATGTCACGGAGTACGGAATCGTAATAATAGAGTTTTCCGTAGTTGTGACCTTCATTACCGCCGTCGAGCAGTTCTGTTTCCCATCTTATGTCCTTTACAGGCTCAGCTTCCAGTTTTTTCTTGTATTCCAAAAGAATTGAAGCATCATTCTTTATTTTTTGCTGACGCTGTTTTTCTTCATCTGCGGAAGATTCTGATATTTCGGATGTTTGGGAAATATCAACTGCCGAGTCCTTTGAAATTTGGCTTTCGGATGAATTTTCGGATATGGATACTGTATTTTCAGATTCAGCCTGACTGACAGATACGTTACTGTTATTTTGACAACCCGATATCGAAGCAAGCACTATTCCCAAAAATGTCGAATATAGCAATAAATTATTTTTTTTTACTTTCACTGTAACTTCCCCTTTAATTTTTGTGGATATAATCTTTTGTGCCGGTACATTAAAAAACTCCGGCTTTATTCTCCGACAGCCGAGAAACTTGATGTTTCGTTTTTACTGGCACAACGAGTTATGTTAATTGTAACTGAAAGCTCGCAACAAATCAAGTAAAATTTATATATTTTTTAATTCGATGGTTATTTCAAGTTTAAAATCGAATTTTATGATTGCCTTCCTATGAGAATATGCAGACATTCAGACTTTTCTTCGTCAGTCAGGGTATTGAACATTTCTACGACACCGTTTATTCTTTGAGATTTTATAATTTCCGCAATTTTTACGGAAAGTGACGATATCAAATTCAAGTCAGATTCAGTCAGATATTCAGGCACCTCAGAAACTATTTTTTGCCATTGAATACATTGTGTTACTGATAAACTATCTATATTGGACAAAACATCAGTCACATTTTTTTCTATCCATTTGGTTCTCATACGCTGTATTTTATTTTTGGAGCTTTCAATGCATTCCGAAACATATCCGGCACAGACAGTATTTTTCCATTTGGCATCATACTCAATTTCAAGTTCTGAAATTGTCCTTAAATCTGCATTTAACATTTTGGTTTTGACAGAATGATATTCTTCTAACAGTTGGGCTGACTCTGATAACTTTATTCTTATTTTTTCTTCCGGTTTAGCATTCAACGCCTTTTTGATTCTTTCAAGGAGAGCGGCAGAGTCAATATCAGGACGTTTTATCTGTTTCAAAACATCGGTGATATAATCATCAAGTGCTTTTTGTTGCAAATGAATCTTTTTTGAAATACCGTTAAGACGTGATAAATACTCTTTTTGGACAGACGGATTAAGATCATCAGCTTTTGAAAATGTATCCGCCCAGCCATTTAAAGCGGATAATCTGATTTGAAGCATTTCATGATCCATATTGCTGACAGTAGAATTACAAGATGAAATAAAACTGTCAGCCTCTGCAATGACAGAAGCATATTTGTGTTCTGTTTCCGCTTCCTGCAAAACAGAGTTTATTTTTGCTTTCAAAGTTTCAGCCAATTCTTTTTTGCCCATTTCAGAAAGCTTCTTGACAATTTGGGTGTATCTTTTTTTGAATTCACTGGATTGGGAATACGAACATTTCAATTTGGAAACATAATCTTTAAAATTCTTTTTCAAAAGAAGTTCGGCATAATTTAATATTTGTTCGGTTTTTGAACAGTACGTCGGACTGAACAGAAATTCGGAGTATTCCTCTATTGGCGTATCTGCATTAGGCAATTTAACAGCACTCAAGACAGAGATAATGCCTGCCAATTCGAATGAATTTTTGCATGATTCAATGATTTTGTCAGCTTTGGAGATTGTTTGATACAAACTATTGTTCAACCTGATACCCTGATTTAATCTATATTCGCAATCAGCAATTTTACCTTTTAAGCTGTCCTTGTTATCTGACTTTTCGCAAAGGTCATTCAGACTTTTTTTCAGTTCTTCACATTTTTCAGTATATTTCAACTGCTTTATATCTTTTATCAGTTCTTCAAGGGCTTCATCATCATCTTGTTCTTTAAGCGAAATTTTCAGTTTGAACAGATTTTCAAGCATCTTTTTTTCACTTGACAAATACTGTTCCGTAAATTCCTTTTTTGATAATATATGATTTCCGTTGTATATAAGCAGTCTTTTGGAATGATAAGTCAGAATATAAACAATAAAGAGAAACAAGGAATAATGATTCAATCCATATGGAGGATCAAGCAGCGGCAAATATAATTGGGCTATCGTTTGTTTTTTATCAGCCGTTATTTTATTTACTGTAATATCATAGATATTTTTGACTGCTTTATTCTGCGGTTCACATAATTCATAATCAGTATTGAATATCTGCCACGATGTATTGACGGATGTTGTGGAAAAAATAGTTTGTATCCGTCTTTTATCGGTAGGATCAAGTCCCTGATAAGACTGTTTATTGCACATTACTCCGCTGTACATACTTCTGCAAAGAGCTAACAGTTTCTTTTTTGCAGCAGGCGAAGGCTTTTTTTCAAATTCGGCAAATGAAAACGGAATTGCATTCGGATATATACTTTTAAATTTATCCAGACAAGCAGGACAGATTTTTTCATTCAATTCCATGATACCGTTTTTTGTTAAAAGAAGTTTGGCTTTCACCATATTATTATAATCTGAGCATATGCTTCGCATAAGAATCTTTTGATCCTTTGTAATAAAACGTGAATACATTTCTTTTTCCGATTCCGTGAATTTTCTGTATGCCGCCCTTTTTCTCAATAATGAGAGCCAGTTTTCATTATCGTCTTTCAAGATGAAAAAGAATACAGGATATTTATCAATGTCTGTATTTTTTGTTGCACTGACCATGTATGAAAGAGATTTTTCCCAATCTTTACCGGCATAAATATATATTATTTTGCCTCTGAGTTTTTCTGCGTCAACGGCACTTTTGAAATAATTCAGCAGGGAACGGCAATAAGATTCATTAAAGTCGCTTATCTTGATGATACTCTTTTCATACTGCCATTCGGAAGATGAAATATTCCGTTCATTGCTGAAAGACGTATTTTCCGGAATGTTGAGCCTTAATTCATTCATAAGCTCCTCATCCATTTCACTGATGGGATCAAAAGTCCTTGCAAGTATAATTCTTTTGCTCAGACAAAGCATATATTCCCTGTATCCGTGAGCTTCAGCATTCAGATCAAAGCAGTTATTATTTCTATCAAAGCTTACGACACAAAATTCATTTTCCAGACTTGACAGCCCCGTATTAACATCATCTTCATTCAGACCACTGCAAACACATATACAACGAATACAGGATTCACGGGAATCAAATTTGAATTGCATAACATTTGCAATCAGAATAGCCCTCAAAACAGAAACAGAAATATTTGACAGCTTATCTCCTGTTTTAGAAATAATAGCCTGATATGTCAGGCAACTTTGACTCTGAACATATCCCTTTTCTTCTGAACTCAGCATTTCATCAAACAGACCTGTTCCTATAATATCCGTAGGGTAAATATACGGAATCCATCTGGGAGTGATCTCCGCATTTTTGATATTTTCAAACAGCTCCGCTGTATAGGCTATAGTAGAACGCTGCTGCATCCATGAAGATGTGTTTGCCAGAAACCATACCGTCACGGGATGGATAGGATAACATCCTTTTGCTATCACTTCAAAATACATGGATGAATTTGTCCATACACTTCTGTTCTGTATCTGCGGTCTTGCCCATGCGTTAAGAGCGTAAAAAATTCTTTGGTGATAGCTTGGATAAATATCATCTATATTTTGTTCAACGGTATTTCTGAAAGCAGTATCATTTTTGGTTTCTATCAAATTGGCAAGTATCGTTTCAAAATTGGCGGAAATATAATATTTATCACTGTTTTCGTATCTTCCGATGTAACGATTGATATTTGAGTTGGCATTTTGAACCCTTCTTATATATGAGTTCAGATCAGATTGGATAAATGCATCGAAAACAATATTGCCATCAGCATTCTGTATTGCTTCAAATATCTGCTGAAGTGCAGAATCACCTGCAATATGCGGGTTATTGGCAGTATATTCTATATATCTTCCGAATTCATCGAACAGAATATATATGCGGTCAAAGACTTTCTGTTCAATGCAATATTTTTGAACGATCAGCGACAGGACATCCGCTGCCGAAATATCCGTTTCCACGTTTATATACGTTCCCATAAATTCATGGAACACTTCATTGACCACATTGAATATTCCACGGTCTGTATTTTCAAGGGCAGATAGGATATCTTCAAGAGTCAATATATTTTTATATCCTGCGTCAGATAAATATTTATCATAACTGTCTTTATATGTTTCAAAGGTATTCCTGCAAAAACTGATTGCCTGACGATATTGCTTGGTCAGAGAAGCAAGAACTTCGGAAGATATACCATGCTGTTCCAACGCCTTTTTTGTCACGGAAAGTATTTCGCTGTTCAGGTTGAAATCTTTCATACCATTCAGTACCAAAACAAGATTTTTTCCTGTGTAACTCTGCAATTTTAAAGCAATAGACTTATCCGCTGTTTTTACATTTTCTATGACTGTTTGTCGCAGAACATTATTATGCCCTGAAAGAAAAGAAGCCATTGCAACAGAAAAGTGTGTTTTGCCTGTACCGTAACCGGCAATCGTCATATTAAAACGGTTTGATTCCTTTTCTGAAGATTTTTTAGCTATCCTGAGAAGATACGATGCTGTATCATTCAATTTATAATTCAGACTTCCTGTTTCCTGCTGATCAACACCATGATATTTAGGACCATGAAACACATAGCTTGATGTAACATCATATACTTTATCGTTATCGTAAAACCAATTTGCCTGAACGGCACCGTTAAAATATTTCTTTTTATTGAATTCCAGAATGTCATTGACTAACACAGCATTCACACCCTTTCTAATTTAACAGATCATACAATTTCAGCATAGGATCAGATGAATCTGTAAGCTTTACCGCTGTATAGGGAACAAGCTGTTTATTGAGCTGCAAAATTCCTTCATTTTCAAGCTGTTCAAGTGCAAACAGCATTTCTTCATCGTCAAAACCTAATATTTTGTTCCATTTCAGTTCATTACTGATTTGATCGAAAGTGATTTCCTGTGCATTTGGAAAATGTTTTTCCCATGAAGTCAACAATAAATATGCGTAAACATAAAGCATATTGTCCCTGTAATAGGAACTGTTTATTTTCAGACCTTCAGAAAAATCCAATAAATTCAATACAGACAAAAAGCCATCAGAATATGTATTTTTCAATGGGCTGATATCAACATTCAGATCAAAATATTCGTTGTATTTCTTTTTCAAAGTTTCATCACTGATCGTTTCGTCAAGCATGAGCGGAAGATGAGTATATATAAATGACCAGATATATGCACCATAATGTGGTTCACAAATGTGATAATGGCATATCAGTTTGGAAATATCTTCAAAAAGATATTTGTCATTATCGTAGACAATTCTGCCTAACGAAGTAACATTCAGTGAATATATACCCTTGTTCAACCGGTATTTTATCAATCCCATATAATACGCATAAAGTATATGCGGAATGACTTTTCCGCTTGTTTTTCCTGTGGGGATTCCCGTAACGGCACTGATATCCTCTTTTGTTCCGGAATATCCATTCACCGCAAGTTCAAGTATCTTTGCAAGGTATGAATCCTGCGGTGAAAATGTCTTGTGAAAATTTACCGAATCATAAGAATATTTCAATTCACTCATTTTTTATCCTCTCCTGTAAACTCGGTACTTTGATTATTTTTGGGGTATATTTGATCATGCCGCTGTGTTTGGACATCATGCCGCAAGTTACACATTCGCCTTTTCTGAGTTTTTTCAGCTTTTCAGACCATTCTTTTCTTCCCTGAGCAGTGATATCTATGCTTTTGGCTACTATCTCCACTCCATCATCGGGAGGACAAAAATAGAGTTTTTGTACAGATTGCTGTAATCTCTGTATTTCATCGTCGGAAAGCTGAGGTTTCATAAACTGAGTAGCGTACCAGCCTGATATTCCGAATTTTCTTCCCTCTGTGAGAATTTTCGCACTCGGAGATTTTTCTTTATGGCTCAGATTCTGTGCCTCGTCCATGACCAATATAAACGGCTTACTTTCATCTCCTGTTTTAACACAGAAATTCCATATATCCCAAAGCAGTATTTCTGTCAGTAAAACTTGTATATCTCTGTTGTAACCGTCAAACTGTATAACATAAACTATCCCTTCGGAATTGTCACGAATCTGTTCCCATGAAAAATCCTCGCCCTGCACAAACGGTTCCAAGTCAATGAACGGCAATATTTTGCTTATTACAGTATCTGCCCGTATTTCTTCAAGCTCATCGGCAACATTTCGGAAATTCATATTTTCTCCGTATTTTTTAAGACAGGTTCTGACTGCCTGATAAATACTGCTTGTTTGCTGAGGACCAAAGCCGTAAACATTTTTGAAAATCTCTGCTACTCTGTTGGCGACACTTTCATCTTTTTCGGGATAATATTTTCCTGCTGCCTTTATCATGCCTTTTTTGAAAGGATTGACAGGTATGCCTTCGACATAAACAACTCTCTGCCTTATTCTTTCGCCTAAACAGTCAAGGAATACTTTGTCAAGTTTATCCTCCGTAAAACCGCCTGTATAGTCAAACACAACAGAGGATACTCCCTGTAATGCAGAACTCATCAGCAAACCTTGCAGGCAATATGTTTTGCCGCTTCCCGAATTACCGTTGACCAATAAATGTCTGTTGTTAAGACTGCGGCTGCCGAATTCCCAATATATTTTTTCCTGTGTTTTCATATCCGTTCCAAGAAGTATTCTTATATTAGAAATATCTCTTTTCATTTCGTTATTCACGACTTGTTCACCTGTTTCGTTTTCTTGTATTACCTTATCAGATGAAGTATCATC
>DBXL01000236.1:9483-11274 GCA_002309275.1 Ruminococcaceae bacterium UBA1213
GGCAAGCTGTCCGTATTTATGATATACAATGATCTGATCAATATCTTCCGATTGTATCTCTGTTTCATCAACTGCATCAGAGGTATCTCCCAAATCAAAGGCATATATATCACTGCTCCACGAAATATTTACTTCACCGTTAAGGATATTATATATCTTTGAGTTTATGATATTATAATAAGGATCGTTATCCGCAATGTTAAGAACAGAAAAGGCTATGGCACGATAAAGCTGAGTAAACCAATATCTTCTGTTGATATGCTCATTATCCTTTTTCCAATTCTGACTGAAAAATGATATGCCGCTTTTTACCTGAGAGATGGCCTCTTCATAAAATCTGTCAGTATTCAAGGTCATCTTACATTCGATGATTTTGATAGATATATTCAAATCTTTATCAGCATCATACAGGTCTTTATCAACGGGTATTTCTATCAGCATATAATCAGGGCGAAGCTCTGTATTTCTGAACCAGTGAATATATGAATCAAGATTTATCAGACTGCGGAGTATGTATTTATCGTTGTCAGATTTATCCATGCCAAGTATCTTTACAGTCAGGGCATAGGCAAGGAAATTATGCGTTTCGTAATCGTATGGATTCAGTGCTTTCAGTATCCTGCTTCCGTCAAAGGAGTCTGTAAGAGTCAGGCAGTAGTCGGCAACGGTATCGGTTCTTCGCATACTCCAGTTTGTGAATTTACCCATCAGCTTTTGTTTGAGCATTTCTTTTATATCCAGAAGCAAGTCCTCTCTTGCAGATACCGTGATATTATATTCACCGAAACAGCCTTCACCTGTTGTAAATCCGATAATACGTCTTTTTTCGGCTTGCAGGAGTTTTCTGTCAATTGCCTTGTCCTCACAGACTACCCATCTGCACTTGTTATGAGCAATATCAAGAATAGCGTTCTGATTTTTACGGAGTTCAAGTACCTGCATGACCTTGTATTCTTTATCCATTACATTCGGATTCAAAACTTTGTTTACAAGCTGAGTATATGATCTCGAAACAAGAAACTGTATCTGTGAAATATTTATTTTTCTCTGCATTCCCTGCGTTTTGGCAACGGTATCAGGAATAAACATCATTGGAAACTGGCATGATGACTGATGAGCCTTGATTTCTTTTTCCTTGCTGATAAAGCTGTCGAACTGTATATCGTTTGTTTTAAGAATATCATAGATAAAGCACATATCCTGATTTTCAAGAAGTTCATTAAGATTTTTTTCAAAATTTTGGATTGGAATATACTGCAAAGATGTTTTGATATTCACAGTCCTGTCCCGATTCATATAGTTATTTACCCAGTATTTGAGATAACCCGAAATATTCTTTGAACCGCCGAAACAGATGACTTTTATATTGACAGATGCATATACTTTCAATTTGGTAAGCCAGTCAGATACTTTATTGATACCGTCAACGACATACTGTATTTCAGCAGGAGAGATAAACGCAACATTCAAGCCGTCTGTACTTGACGGAAAAGTTTTGATATAATCCCTGATATTACGGAAAATAATATCGGATTGTTCGGAAACATCAGCATTTTTTTCACATTCTTCAGGAACAAGTTCTATATTGCCGATATATGTTTTTTTCTTATCGCCATAATACACGGCATAATATCCCCAGACATTTTTGCAGATAAGCTTATCATTTCCATAGGGTATCACATCGACAGCCTGTGTAATCGTTGCCATCTTATCATATTCCTGAAATAATTGATCGATACTTTTTTCTTTGTGACAGAATAATTCAGGGATAAGCTCGGAAAAACTGAAAAT
>DBXL01000191.1:0-673 GCA_002309275.1 Ruminococcaceae bacterium UBA1213
GCTGAAAGTTCGGTAACAAGTGCAGCTGAAAGCTCCGTAGCAAGTGCGGCTGAGAGTTCAGCAACAGGGGCTTAATGTTCTGTATAAAAGATAATGAAACAAGGCATCTTCAATGTAGTTTTCATTGGAGGTGCTTTATTTTTAGGAAGGTGAAATATATGGATATAGAAATGCCGTCGGCGGTCAGGAAAATAATTAACAGGCTTGAAGAGAGCGGATATGAAGCGTATGCGGTAGGAGGGTGTATCAGGGACAGCGTTATGGGAAAAGTGCCGAGTGACTGGGACATATGCACATCATCTCTGCCGGAAGAAACGCTGGAAGTTCTTGGAGCGGAAAATATCATCAAGAACGGCATGAAGCATGGTACAGTCACAGTGAGAGTTGAGGGAGAGAACTATGAAATAACGACTTTCCGAACAGATGGAGATTATCTTGATAACAGACACCCCGAAAGCGTCACATTTGTAAGGGAATTGAGGGAAGATTTGGCAAGGCGAGATTTTACCATGAATGCTCTTGCATACAGCGAAAAAAGAGGAATGCAGGATTATTTTGAGGGCTTGACGGATATAAAAAACGGTGTAATAAGATGTGTAGGGAGTCCCGACAGGAGATTTGGAGAAGATGCCCTTAGAATATTGAGGGCATTGCGGTTTTCAAGCGTGCTTGG
>DBXL01000191.1:783-4005 GCA_002309275.1 Ruminococcaceae bacterium UBA1213
GAAAAAGTTTTGCTGGAATACGGAGATGTAGTGGGGGAGATATTCCCCGAAGTGAAAAAAATGATAGGGTTTGAACAGAGAAACCCTCATCATATATATGATGTGTGGACACATACGGTAAAAGTTATTGCAGGAGTGAAAGCCGAAAAAACAATGAGATTGTCAGCCCTGTTTCACGACATGGGAAAACCGTCTGCATTCAGGCTTGACGAAAAGGGGATAGGTCACTTCAAAGGACACCCCGACATAAGCGAGGGCATAGCGGAAAGGGAGCTGAAAAGGCTGAAAAGCGATAACAGGACAATAAAAGAAGTATGCAATCTGGTGAAATACCATGATGTAAGACCATATACGGATAAGAGTATCAGAAGATATATAGCAAGAGTGGGCATGGAGAATTTTGAAAAAATGCTTGAATTGAAGAGGGCGGACACAATGGCACAAAGTCCCGCCTATCTTGAAGAAACGCTCAGGTATATCAATTTTTGGGAAGAGATGTACAGGGCGGAAAAAAATAAGAGTAATGATTTCACATTAAAGACGCTGAAAATAAATGGAGAGGATATGAAGAATATAGGGATAACCGACGGCAGAATGATAGGATATTGCCTGAACAGTATTCTTTTGAAGGTGATAGACGGAGAACTGGAGAATGAAAGGGAAATTCTGCTGGAATATGCGGAGGAAATGAAGAAAAGTATAGGTTGATAAAGTTTGTGTAAAGATGTATAATGGAGTGTAGAGAATGGAGTACAGGATAAATTGTGATATGTGGAAAAGCGTGTTTGCGGTACCGTCAGCAATCGTTGATGAAAAAATAAAGCTGTCAGGAGCGGCACAGCTGAAAGTGATATTGTGGGTACTAAGACACTGGGGAGAAGATTTTGAAACAGAGGATATATCAAAGGCACTGAATATGCAGGCGGCAGATGTCAAAGATTGTATGCAGTATTGGTGTGAGATGGGTGTCATGCAGACGGGCGAAAAGGAAAAAGAGTCTGAAAGTTCTGAAAAGAGTGAAACACCCCCGAAAAAAGAGATAGTGATATTAAGACCGGAAAAGCCTGATGCACAATACACGGCACAAAGGATAATGACAGATGAAAGTATTTCTTATTTAATGAAGTCAGCGGAGAGCATATTTGGCAGGCTCATCAGTCAGAGTGATAAATCGACTTTGCTGTTCATTAATGAGTATTATGGAATGCCCGTAGAAGTGATAGTGATGATGCTGGAGTATGCGGCAGGGATAGAGAAATGCAGTATGAAGTATATCCAGAGCATAGCGGCAGACTGGAGTGAAAAGGAGATTCTGACGCTTGAGCGTGCAGAGGAACAAATACAGTATCTGACGGAGAGAGGGAAAACAGCTAAAAAGCTTCAGAGCATATTGGGGCAGACGAGCCATTCACCGACAAAAATAGAGGATAAATATGCAGAATTGTGGATTAATGAATGGAAGTGCAGTGAAGAGATGATAAGGAATGCCTATGAAGAGTGCATTAATAACACAGGGAAGCTGAATTATCATTATATGGGAAAGATAATGGAGGACTGGCATGAGAGCGGAGTGACGAGTGCAGAGGAGGCTAAGGAAAAGAAAAATAAAAAGAGCAGGAAGTCGAGTGACAGTTATAAAGCGACATACGATATAGCGGCATATGAGAGTGTAAGTGCGGCAGACAGTGAGGAGTGGAATTAAATTGGGATACTCAAACAGTACCTATGCAGAGGCGAGGGCGATTCTTGAAAGACAGCGTATCAGGAATGAAGAGGAGCTTGAAAAAAGGCGGGAGTTGTTGTATGCCCGCTCACCGAGGGCGAAACAGTTGGAACAGGATATAGCGAAAACCTCGATAGCGGCTGCAAGAATCATATTTAAGGGCGGTAATTTAAGGGAAGAGATGGAAAAGCTGAAAGACCGCAATATGAAAGCACAAAGGGAACTTGAAAGTATTATAGCGGGATTTGGATTTCCGAGTAATTACCTTGAAATATGGCACAAATGCGAGAAATGCAAAGATACAGGGTATGCAGATGACAGAATGTGCGAGTGCATGAAGAAGCTGTGCAGGGATATAGAATATCAGAAGCTGAATGAAACTTCACCGCTGGAGTTGTCGAGTTTTGATACGTTTTCTTTGGAGTATTATTCCAAGTCGCCTTCGGGAAATAAAGAAAGCGATTATGCAAGAATGGCAAGAGTGCTGAATATGTGCCGGAAGTATGCAGGGGGATTTTCCAAGAATTCCAAAAGCCTTTTAATGCAGGGCGGTCCGGGACTGGGAAAGACACATCTTTCTCTTGCCATTGCCAAGGAAGTAATAGACAGCGGTTATGGAGTAATATATGTATCAGCCCCGATCGTGCTTAAAAAAGTAGAAAAAGAATATTTCAGCTTTCAGAATAACGAGAGCAATACATTAAATAATATGATGGAATGCGACCTGCTGATAATAGACGACTTGGGAACGGAGTTTGAAACGAAGTTTACAGCGTCAACGATGTATAATATACTGAATTCAAGAATGCTGACATCAAAGCCGACTATCATAAGCACGAATCTTTCATTGGGGGATATAGAGCAAAGATATGATATAAGAACGGTATCGAGAATTATAGGCACAATGGAGAGAATAGAGTTTGTGGGTACGGATATAAGACAGAAGAAAAAATTTTCAAACGGGTAAGGGAGTGTATGAGAATGGCAAAAATATTGCTGAGTGCAGACAGCACATGTGACGTATCGGGGGAGCTTTTGGAGAGATGCAAGGCGAAGCTTATCCCTCTGCATATCATTCTGAATGAAAAGAGTTATGATGACGGAGTGAATATCAAGCCTGATGATATATATGCGAATTTTGCAAAGACGGGTAAACTGCCGAAAACGTCTGCCATCAATACACAGGAATATATGGAAGTATTCAAGCCCTGTATTGATGACGGCTATGATATTATTCATATTAATTTAGGTTCTGCCATATCGTCATCTTATCAGAATTGCGTCACAGCGTCAAAGGAGCTTGGGGGACATTTATATCCGATAAATTCATGTAACTTGTCATCGGGAAGCGGACATCTTGTCATAGAAACGGCAAAGAGAATTGAAAAAGGCATGACAGCTCCCGAAATTGTCGAAGAAATAAAGGCACTCGTGCCGAAATGTCATGCGAGCTTTGTGATTGATAAATTGGATTATCTGAGGGCAGGCGGAAGATGTTC
>DBXL01000191.1:4090-6808 GCA_002309275.1 Ruminococcaceae bacterium UBA1213
ATGACAGTCGGCAAGAAATACAGGGGCAAATTAGAGAATGTGCTGATACAGTATGTGCATGAACAGCTTGATAAATATGAAAATATAAGAAACGATAAAATATTCATCACCCATGCAGGCATAGGGGATAAATATGTAGAGATAGTGAAAAATGAGCTTGATAAACTGCACTATTTCACGGAGATTTTCATAGAGAGGGCAAGCTGTACAATTTCTTCACACTGCGGTCCGGGAACGCTCGGCATTCTGTTTATGACAGAGTGAGAAAATTGAAAATTGAAAGTGGAAAATGGAAAATGGTTGGGGAGGCGGTTCAATGAGGAAAAGAGATGTTTTTATAACGGCATTGTTATGTATGACTTTAACGGCAGGCACTTCATGCGGTATTGTTTTGGAAAATCCCGAAGTCAATGCGGATAAAGAAATTGTGTCATCTTCTGTTGAGGACGAAAAAAGCAGTTTGGAACTTACCCATGACAAATATACCGAAATGTTTGGATTTGAGTATGATGAAGAAGCATTGAGGCAGATGAATGAAGCAAACGGCATGGATTATTTTGGAATTTCAAGCGATAACGGCAGTATAGAAATAGAGGGATTGATAAGTACCCGAAAGGTCAATGATGAAAAAGATGCGTTGGAAAATATAAAAATGGTACGGTCAATACTGGGGTTGATAAATCCCGATGAACAGCTGAAGTATTCGGGAGAAATACAGAGCGGAGATGTTTACAGGTATGATTTTGACCAGTATTATGCAGGGCTGAAAGTATATGACGCAGGCGTAGTTGCAGTTGCAGAAACAGGCAGTAAGCTTGTCACAAATACAAGTGCAAGAATTATCGGTACAGATGAACTTGAAAAGACGAATTTAGATGGGATATTGAGTGAAAGCGAGATACTTGAAAAATACAAGGGTGCACAAATCAAAGAAAAGTGTATATGGACATTAAGAGTAAGTGAGCCGAAAGTGGCATATATCATTTATCAAAACGACATGACGTTAGTAATAGATGCCCGCACAACCGAAATAATAGATGAATGGTCTAATATTATTGATTAAAAGGAGAATGAGATGAACAGAGAAGATAACAAGCTTATCATTGAGATTTTGAACGGACAGAGTGAGCCTGTTGAGAAAAAAGAATTATGGCTGATGTCCAAAATGGATACGGAGGAGTTTAATAATGCGGTTTCGTATCTGGAGAGCATGGGGGATATTGTGACATTGAAAGAGGGCAGGACAAAGAAAATCGCCTTGCCGAAAAATGCAGGCTATCTGAAAGCGACGATTGTACGGCATTCAGGGGGATTTTGTTTTGCCAAGCCCGAAGATGAGAGCATAGCAGATGTATTTATACACGGTGCAGATGATAAAGGGGCAATGCCGGGGGATTTGGTATTGCTGAAAGACATCACAATGGAGGCAAAAGGACCGTCAGGAGTTGTGCATAAGATAATCGAAAAAGGCACTCGAGTGATAACGGGCGTATATATGAAAAATCCGCTCATGCATAATAAAGACGGATTTATCGAAGCTGACGAGGGATTTGCCCATGCATTGCCGATAGTAAAGGGCGGTTCTCTGAAAGCCAGAAACGGCGATAAAGTCAAAGCGGCGGTTGCATTTGACCAAAAGACAAAGAAAATATATGCCAGAGTGATAAAGATATACGGCAGGGCAGACAGTGCCAAAATATGTGCCGATGCGATAATAGATGCGGCAGGCATTCCGACAAAATTCACTGTACCCGTCAAGAAAGAGGCGGCTATGGCGGCAGCTATGCCGATTACAGAAGAAGAGATTGCCAAAAGGCTTGATTTGAGAAATGAGCCGATATTTACCATAGACGGTGCAGACGCAAAAGACCTTGACGATGCAATTTCCGTGAAAAAGCTTGCAAAGGGCTGGGAATTGGGCGTGCATATAGCAGATGTATCGCACTATGTAAGAGAGGGAACAAGACTTGATGAAAGTGCAATGGACAGGGGAACATCCGTCTATTTTGCGGACAGAGTTATACCAATGTTGCCTGTAGAAATTTCAAACGGGTGCTGTTCTCTGAATGCAGGCACGAAAAAGCTGACATTTTCGGCAATTATGACACTTGACGAAAAGGCGGAATTGATAGATTACAGATTTGAAAAGAGTGTCATTGAGTCGAAAGTGAGGGGAGTTTATTCGGAAGTCAATGAGATAATAGAGGGAAAAGCCAGTGATGAAATAAAAGAGAAATACAGGGAAGTGTATGAGGAGATATTTGAGGCACAGGAATTGGCGGAGCTTCTCAAAGCGAAGGCGAAACAGCGTGGAGAGCTTGAAATAGAGAGTACGGAATTGAGATTTGTGCTTGATGAAAACGGAGTATGCATAGATGTTTCGGAGCGTGACAGGGGACAGGCAGAAGAATTGATTGAACAGTTTATGATAATGGCAAACAGGGCAGCGGCACTGTATGCGAAAAGTGCAGGCATACCGTTTGTATATAGAGTGCATGAAGCCCCCGAACCCGAAAGGCTTGAAACACTTGCCAATTTAGCAGCGGCTTGCGGATTCAATGTGAGGAGATTGAAAGAGGGCGTACATCAGACAGACTTGGCGACGCTGATAAATACAGCAAAAGAAACACCGTATTCAAGACTGATTTCCACACAAGTGCTGAGGTCTATGGCAAAGGCGAGATATGATTACAGACCGCTGGGACATTTCGGCTTATC
>DBXL01000191.1:6914-8084 GCA_002309275.1 Ruminococcaceae bacterium UBA1213
TTTGACGGCTTTGCAAAGGAGTCGGCAAAGATGTCGTCAGACAGAGAATTGCGTGCCATGCGTGCAGAGCGTGACAGTGAAAAGTTCTATGCAGCGGAGTACATGACGAAACATATCGGTGAAATACATCAGGGAGTAGTGTCAGGCATTACAAATAAAGGGTTGTTTGTGGCGATAGAAAACGGCATAGAGGGCTTTGTGAATTTAACGGAAGATGAAAAGGCATATTTTGAGTACAACGGCACGACTACCACAAAAGACAGAAAAAGCGGAGTAAGCTATTCGATAGGCGATATAGTGACAATCGAAGTAAAATCGGCAGAAATCGCACTGGGGACAGTGGATTTTGTCCTGTGCAAATAAAGATGCTGTTTGATAAAAATATGTCTTGACAAGCGGATTTGAGAATGATATAATAGTAAAGTCGCATGGAATAAAGCGATATTCCTTCCCCTTGCAGAGAGGGGCAAATGTCCAGAAGGAGGTGCAATAACAATGGCAGTTATCAATTCTTATGAAGCAGTTATCGTGGTTTCTCTGAAGCTTGGTGAAGAAGCCGTAGCCGAAACTGTAAAGAAGTTCAAGGGACTGATTGAAAAGCATGGTACAGTTGAGAGTGTTGACGAGTGGGGCAAGAGAAGACTTGCATATCCCATCAACAAGGAAACAGATGCTTATTATGTGCTGTTCAACTTCCAGTCAGAAGCAGAATTCCCTGCAGAACTTGACAGAATTACGAAAATCACTGACGGTGTAATCCGTTCCATGATTATCAAAAAAGAGGCTTGATTGAGGAGGCAGAAAAATGAATAATGTTTCTTTGATTGGCAGACTTACCGCAAATCCCGAGTTGAAATATACACAGAGCGGAATGGCTTATACGAGATTCAGTATAGCAGTTGACCGTTCATTTGTAAAGCAGGGTGAAGAACGTCAGACAGACTTTATTAACCTTGTTGCGTGGGGCAAAACAGCCGAGTTTATATGCAAGTATTTCATGAAAGGTCAGCGTATGGGCGTGACGGGCGAGATACGTACAGGTTCTTATACGGCTCAGGACGGCACGAAACGCTATACGTTTGATGTTGCAGTGAACAATGCCTATTTCTGTGAGTCCAAAGGCGGTTCGGGCAGCGGCAATGGCGGCTATAATAATGGCTACCAGAACAA
>DBXL01000206.1:0-6078 GCA_002309275.1 Ruminococcaceae bacterium UBA1213
CCGCTTGATGAAAGTGAATTGCCGTTGGAATTGCCTGATGTAGAATCATACGAGCCGACAGACAATGGAGAATCACCGCTTGCATTAATGACAGACTGGGTAAATGTAAAATGTCCCAAGTGCGGTGCAGACGCTAAGCGTGAAACAGATACCATGCCACAGTGGGCAGGCTCTTCATGGTACTTCCTCAGATACATGGATCCGCATAATGATAATGCCCTTGCAAGCAAAGAGGCACTTGCATACTGGTCACCGGTTGACTGGTATAACGGCGGTATGGAGCATACAACTTTGCATTTGCTTTACAGCCGTTTCTGGCATAAATTCCTTTATGATATAAAAGTAGTGCCTACTCCTGAGCCGTATGCAAAGCGTACAAGTCACGGCATGATTTTGGGTGAGGACAATGTGAAAATGAGCAAGTCCAGAGGAAATGTTGTCAACCCCGATGAAATCGTAGATACATACGGTGCAGATACCATGCGTACATTTGAGATGTTCATAGGCGACTTTGAAAACGCTGCCCCCTGGAATTCCAACAGTATCAAGGGTTGCCGCAGATTTATTGAGAGATTTATGGGACTTGCCGATATAATGACGGAAGATAATACAATCCGTTCTTCATTGGAGAGTGCTTTCCATAAGACGATTAAAAAAGTCGGTGAAGATGTTGAAAATCTTAAATTCAATACAGCGATTGCAGCATTGATGTCGCTTATCAACGATATTTATGCGACGGGCAGTATTACAAGAAAAGAGCTTGAAATATTTACAAAATTGATGAGTTTGTTTGCACCTCATGCGGCTGAAGAAGTTTGGAGTGCAAGGAATCTCGGTAAAGGTTTTGTATCTGTGTCAGAGTTCCCTGAATATGACGAAAGCAAGTGTGTTGAAAATACGGTTGAAATCGCTGTGCAGGTCAACGGTAAAATCAGAGATAAAATTATTGTGCCTGTTGATATAGACCAGCAGGGTGCAATCTCCCTTGCAAAAGCAAGCGATAAAGTAAAAGCATTCATGGAAGGTAAAAATATTGTTAAAGAAATCTATGTAAAAGGCAAGCTTGTAAATATTGTCGTTAAATAAAAATCAATATTGCGGACTGTTGTGCATATCAACAGTCCGCTTGTTTTTTTCTTGATTTGCAATAAGATTTGTGTTATTGTTATATAGCAGGAAAGGAATGAAGCAGGAATGAAAGATTTTGTAAAATTTGAGAATGTTTATAAGCGTTATAAAATGGGAGAGGTCACTATTACAGCTGCTGACGGTGTGGATTTTTCCATTGATGAAGGTGAATTTGCGGTAGTAGTGGGACTGAGCGGTGCAGGAAAGACGACAGTTTTAAATATACTTGGAGGAATTGACAGCTGTGATGAAGGCAGGATTATTGTAGGCGGAAAGGATATAAGCCACTTGAATAAACATGACCTTGCGTCATACAGACGGTATGATATAGGGTTTGTATTCCAGTTTTATAACTTGATTCCCAATCTGACGGCAAAGGAAAATGTAGAGCTTGCCACACAAATATGCCGTGACCATTTAGACGCTGATAAAGTGTTAGATAGTGTCGGGCTTTCACAGAGAAAAAATAATTTTCCCTCACAGCTTTCGGGCGGTGAACAGCAGAGAGTATCTATTGCAAGGGCATTGGCAAAAAAGCCCAAACTGCTTTTATGTGATGAGCCGACAGGTGCATTGGACTATAACACGGGAAAAAATATATTGAAGCTTCTCCAGACCAAATGTATAGAAGACGGCATGACAGTTGTGCTTATCACACACAATTCCGCTATTACACCTATGGCAAACCGTGTCATACATATGCGGAGCGGGAAGGTCATAAGCAATACAGTCAACCCGTCGCCAATCCCCGTCGAGCAGATAGAATGGTAAATTCAATTAGCAATGAGCAGTGAGCAATTAGCGTTATGAATTTCAAATCGTGTTGGGAGTGTGAAAATGAGAAAGTCGTCTTTAAGAAAAAATATTGTCAGGGAAATTTCTAAAAATAAATCGAGATTTTTTTCTATACTTGCGATTATAGGCATAAGTGTAGGATTTTTCACAGGGGTAAAGTCAGCGTGTCCGAGCATGATAGAAACGGCGGAGCAGTATTTCAGGGATAATAAACTGATGGATATAAGCGTTGTTTCGACAGTCGGATTTGATGAAGAAGATGTGGAGGAGATAAAAAAACTTGAGTTTGTACGGGAGGTAATGCCGACTTACAGCATGGATTTTATTGCAAAAGACGGTGATATAGATTGTGTTGTAAAAGTCATGGCGTTGTCTGATATAGAGATGAATATACCGCTTTTGAGGGAGGGGAGATTTCCCGAAAGTGATACGGAGTGTATCATGGACAGTTATTATGCAAAGCTTTCAGGGAAGAAAATAGGCGATACCGTTTTGATTTCGCCGAAGCTTAATGACAGGGATACTTCCGAATACATAAAACATCTCGAATATAAAGTGGTGGGACTGGCAGACATACCGCTGTATCTGACAGACGGAAAGGGCAATACCAATATAGGAAGCGGAAGTGTCAATTTTTATATTATGGTGAAGTCAAAGGAATTTCCGCTTGAGAGATATACAAGGATATTTGTGAGAACAAAGGCTTCTGACAGCGGACTGTCTGCTTTTTCTGATGAGTATAAAGGAATGGTGAAAGAGGAAAAGAAGTTTTTTGAGAGCATTTCGGACAGGAGTATAAGCCGTTTTAATGAGGATACCCTTGACAAAGCAGAAAAAGAGCTTGTAAAGGCGAAAAAGGAATTTGCGGATAAAAAGGAGGAAGCATTGGAGAAACTTTCTGACGGTGAAAAAAAGCTTGCAGAGGGTGAAAAGGAGTTCAATGAAAAGATAGCACAGGGAGAAAAAAAGCTTTCAGACGGTGAAAAGGAGCTTTCAGAGGGTAAAAAAAAGCTGGAAGAGGGTAAAGCAGAGTATTCGGCAAAGATAGCTGAGGGACAGAAAAAATTGGCTGATGCCCGTGAGCAGTATGCAAAGGGCAAGGCAGAATATGAAAAAGGTCTGTTTGAATACGATACGAAAATAGAGCAGGCTCAAAATAAGCTTGACAATGCCCAAAAGGAGTTTGATACACAGTATAATTTGTTTTATACAGTCACGAAGCCTGATGCAGAGCAGAAATTATTATTAGTCAAGTCGGGCATAGCCGTAGCGGAAAGAGGGATTGAAAATATAGAGTCTGCTTTGAGGCAGATGAAAAATATAGGTGCGTCAGGCGATTCCAAAGGGCTGGAAGAGCGTCTTGAGGGATACAGAAAGCAAGTGGAGGAGTATCAGAAGCAGTATGATGAGGGAATGTCACAGCTTTCAGAGGGTGAAAAAAAGTTGAATGACGCAAAAAAACAGCTTGAAAATGCCAAAGAAGAGTTTCTCACTCAAAAGGCACAAGGGGCTGAAAAGCTGAATGACGCAAAAATACAGCTTGAGGAAGCTCAGAGTAAAATTTCCGCAGGGGAATTGGAATTACAGACAGGTATCAATACAGGCTTGTTTGAATTACAGCAGGCACAGGAAAAAATCAATGCAGGCGAAAAGGAGCTTTCGGCAGGCAAGGCGGAATTTGAGATTCAGAAACAGGAGGGACTGAAAAAATTACAGTCAGCCCGTGAGGAGCTGGAAAAGGGAAAGCAGGAAGCGGAAACAAAGCTGTCGGAGGGTGAAAAAAAGCTTGCAGACGCTGAAAAAAAAGTGGAAAACCTGAAAAATGCCAAATGGTATATATATGACCGTGAAAGCGATAACGGATATACCACTTTGTTGGAAGATGCACAGAGAGTAGATAATATTGCAAGGGTATTTCCGTTATTTTTTCTGATAGTTGCAGTGCTTGTATGCCTTACCGCCATGTCGAGAATGGTAGAAGAGAGGCGTACAGAGATAGGAACTCTCAAAGCACTGGGTTATTCCAATGCGGATATATATGCAAAATATATTTTGTACGGCGGTCTTGCAGGTATCGGGGGCTGTATAGTAGGTGGAATTCTGTTTATCAGCACGATACCGAATATCATTGTTGATGCTTATGGATTGCTGTATCTTCTTCCGCAGACAAAGCTCGTTGTTGCATGGGACAGTTATGTCATATCTTCGGCAGTGGCGATTTTATGTATATGTCTTGTAGCGGTTTTTGCGTGCAGGCATGACTTGAAATTGGAGCCTGCAACGCTGATGCGACCGAAAGCTCCCAAACCCGGAAAAAGAATTCTGCTGGAATACATCACGCCTGTATGGAGAAGACTGAATTTTTCGTCAAAAGTCACGGCAAGGAATCTTTTCAGATACAAGGCAAGATTTTTTATGACGGTGATCGGTGTTGCAGGGTGTACGGCATTGATTATATCGGGATTCGGACTGATGGACTCCATCACGTCAATAGCCGATTTGCAGTATGTTGAGATTACGAAATATGAACAGGTATATGCACTGTCGGAAAAGGGTTCTGCACAGCAGAAAGCGGAATTAATGGCGGAGTTCAGAAAAGATGACAGATTTGCTCAGACAATGCTTGCATACATGAACCGCAGTGAAACTTCATCAGGCGGTTCAAAGAAAAAACTTGATGCAAGAGTAGTGATAGGGGAGGACAAAGAAAGCTTTACAAAAATGTTTGTACTTCGGGACATGAAGACAAAGAAACCGCTTTTTCTTGATGACGATTCGGTTATCATAGATGAAAGAATGAGTGATGTTCTGAAGGTCGGGAAAGGCGATACAATTTCAGTGGAAATTGATGATGAAATATATATTTTCACGGTATCGGGAGTTACAGAGAACTATGCAGGCAATTATATATACATGACACCGAAGTGTTATGAAAGCGTCACAGGGAAATCAGTTGAATACAATGCAGTATTGGCAACGGTAGGAGAAAATGCTAAAAATTTACAGCATGATATGGCAAATGATTTTATGAAGTCAGATGATGTTGTAACAGTATCACTTATATCGGAGCAGGTGGAAGCGATTATGGAAACACTGAATTCTCTTAATATTGTGGTATTTGTCATGATATTTTGTGCAGGGCTTCTTGCAGTGGTAGTACTGTATAATCTGACTAACATCAATATTGCAGAGAGGGTGCGGGAAATAGCGACTATCAAAGTGCTTGGATTTTACAGTCTGGAAACAGCCAATTATATCTACCGTGAAAACATGGTTCTTACGGTAACGGGTGCAGGAGCAGGCTTGTTTTTAGGGAATATGCTGACAGGTTTTATTATCAGTTCCATACAGATGAACAATGTGCTTTTTCCGAGTATCGTACAGCCATTGAGTTATGTATGGGGATTTCTGCTGACATTGGGATTTTCTCTGCTGGTGAATTTCATCATGTATTTTAAAATGAATAAAATCAGTATGGTAGAGTCGCTGAAAAGCATAGAGTGAAAAAAGTTTTACAGGGCAATAAAAAAACAGTCGTCAGACAAGCTGACGCTGTTTTTTTTGTTGGGATTCAATTTTTTTTCGGCTTATGAAGTGATTATTCCGTAACCGTTACAGTGAAATATTGTTTGCTAATCGTGCCGTCTTTATCCTTGACTTTTATGCAGATGTCATAATCGGTTGCTTGTGCAGGCTTGACGGAAACAACGGCATTTTCTTTAAAATCCTGTTTTGCAGTCCATTTGGTTTGTGCTTTCTGCTTGTAATATACAGCATAGGTGTAACCGCCTGCACCGCCTGTGGCAGAGCAGTTGACAGTAATTTCCTGTCCCAGAACAATATTTTCTGACGAAATGGCTGAAGTATTGGCAAGAGCCTCAATGACAGTTACTGTGAAGAATTTCTTGATAATAGTACCATTGTCATCTTTTACTTTCACGCATACATCATAAACTGCTGGCTTTGCAGGCTTGAATGTCACGGAAGAATTTGCACTGAAATTTTGTACGGCAGTCCACTTTGTCTGAGAGGTCTGCTTATATACTACCTGATATTGATACGGAGCTTTACCGCCGTCTGCAAGGCAGTTGACAGTAATTTCCTGTCCGAGAGTGATATTTTCTGCGGAGAGGACTGAGTTGTTGACAAGTTCGT
>DBXL01000206.1:6125-9785 GCA_002309275.1 Ruminococcaceae bacterium UBA1213
CGCATACATCATAAGCGGTTGCCTTTGCAGGCTTGAATGTCACAGAAGAATTTTCATTGAAATTCTGTACGGTAGTCCACTTTGTCTGAGAAGTCTGCTTATATACTACCTGGTATTGATACGGAGCTTTACCGCCGTCTGCAAGGCAGTAGGCAGTAATTTCCTGTCCGAGAATGATATTTTCGGCGGAGAGGACAGAATGATTTTCAAGTGACGTATAGACGTGCAGTGTAAAGAATTTTTCCGAAGCGTTGCCCCTGATGTCCTGAACTTCAACTGATATATCATAATCTCCTGTATTATCAGGCTCCAGTGTCACAGAGGAACCGTCCTTTACATTTTTTATGACATACCAATCTGTTTCTGAACAGAGTTTATATGATACCTGATATTTACGTTCCCCTATACCTCCGACACCAAGACAATTCACTATAACCTGTTCTCCGAGAATCATATCTTCTGCTGAAAGGGTTGAGTAGTTGTCAAGAGGCTCGTTTACAGACAATGCAAATAATTCTTCGGCAGTATTGCCTGTACCGTCACGCATCTGCACCAATATATCATAAGCTGATGCATTTTGGGGTTCCAGTGTTACGGAAGAATTTTTATCGAATTCTTGCAGGACTGTCCACTCTGTCTGTGAATTTTCCTTATAGGACACACGGTATTGATATTCTCCCATACCGCCTTTTGCAAGACAGTTCACCGTGATTTGCTGTCCAACAGAAATGACTCCTGACGAAAGACTTGAAATACCGGTAAGTTTTTCATGGACCTTGACTGTAAAGAATTTCTCGGCAGCATCGCCGGCACTGTCACGCACTTTCACGCATATTTCATAATTGCCTGCTTTTGAAGGCGTTAAGGGCAGCGTGTCATTAATGCTGTAACTTTGACTTTCAATCCAATTTTGATTGGAGTCTTCCCTGTAAAGTATAGTGTACAAATAGCCATTGTCACCGTTGCAGGCAGCTGCTTTAACCGTCACACTGTCGCCTAAAACTATTTCATCTGCGGAAATTTCAGACCTGTTTTCCAGCGGCGGATTTTTTTCATAAACAGCGTCTATTGTTACATTGCCGCTGGGCATAGTCAAAGTATAGCTGTTTTGACTGCCTGTAAAGGTTCCGGCATCTGCGGTGTATTCCTTGAATGTATATCTTGCCAATTTATTGTGTTCAAGTGTGAGAGTCACCATATTGCCGTCTGCGGAATATAGCTGATTGTTATAAAAAAGTCCTGTGCCGTAAGAGGTGATACCGGTTGTATTATAGCGGGCTGTTTCCCTGCCGCAGTCTTTGATAGTCACGTTTTCACCTGCAGTCACGGTATAGCCAGCCTGACCGTTGCTCCATTTGTTTTGATTATCGGAGCCGTCAACCAAAACGGACTGATAATTTTGACCATCGTTGAACAGATAGGTATAGTAGCAGTTGAAAGTGTCTGCATGATTGCGGGCAAAAGTGGCACTATGGTCTTTGCCGACAGTTACCTGGGCAGGAGCAAATATGCTGTCATAAATAGCAGCCGTATCCTGACACCAGCCGATGAAGCCGCCGCATTTGATTGTTATTGCGGTTGGTAAGCAGTTGACCGTTGAATGCACAGCCCTTTATTTCAACGGAGCTGTTTCCTGCTACTCAAAATATGGACANNTATCACTAATGTCAATATATTCTATTACTTAATTTTTCTCCTTCATTGATACCTATAAAGCCGCCGTGTGTACCATCTTGCCAAGTCGAGCTGTTTATGGTGACACTGCTGAGGGTATCTTCAATTCGGGCTGTACCGTTCACAGCACCGACTACGCCTGCGGCATATTTGCCGTCGGTTGATATGGTACCGGTGACTGTACAGCCTTTGACAGTCAGTGTACCGTCTTGATATGCCTGACCGACCATACCGGAAGCGTACACATTGAAGTAACCGGACATACATGTACTGCTGATATTTACTGCAGCATGGCAGTTGGTGACATCAACCCAGCCTTTCTGACACGCAATAAGTCCGCTGGCATACTTGTGGCTGTCAGATGATGTGATGTTGCTTTCAAAATTAAGATTGCTGATACTTGCATGATTATCCTCTGAGCCTTCCACAAATCGGAAAGGTGCGGTATAATCTCCGTTGGCAGTACAGTTAAAAGTGAGCTTTTTTTGATTGCCGTCAAAATTTCCGTTGAAAGGAATGTTTTCCGTACCCACCATGGTGTCAACCGAAATATCATTCATAAGTTTAAAAAACTTACTTTCTGCATAGTTCATTTTGCAATAAATTGTAATTATATCCCAATCTGAAGCGCTGTAAATAAGATAAGGAGATTGTTGTGTACCCTGACCTGACAATTTTCCTATTTTTTTGTATGAAGCGGTAACGGTTCGGTACTGCGCTCCGGTGTTAATTGTTTGGTAGCTGTCGCCGAGCCAGCCCGTAAACTGACAGATAGTATTATCCTTTTCAAAAAACTCAGGAATTTCAGGAGGAGTTGCACTCTGGTAATAATCAACCGTTTCTTTTTTCATCACAGTGCCGTCTTCATCTTTGAAAGTAACATAATAGTCAAATGTATGGACAGTGATGATTTTTGAGCTGATGATTCCTTCCGCCTCAAAGCTGTACCCCATATTTATCGTATAATCCTTTGAGCGGTTGCCTTCATCCCAGACTAAAAGTTCAGAAGTGTCCTGTGTGAAAGGTCCGAAATATATTCCTTGGGGATAGTTTCTGACATTATGTGTCTTGCTCTGATTGGGGAATCTGGCACCATACTGGTCATAAACCACACCGTCTGTCACATAGTATGTATTGATGTCAGATTCCGTATTGGCATAAACTTCATCGACACATGAAGGAGGTGTTGCACTGTATGCGTAAACCGGTTTATTTGTGCTGCTCATATGAAAATAATACGATTTGGTAGAATTTTTAAAATTATCCCCGACACCGCTTTTGGACCATGCGGAAATGTAAGGTTTTTGATCGAAGGTAATAGTTGCACTGTTGGAGTTGCCGGCAAATGCCGCAATTTCTATTCCCAGTTCACCTTCCCAAAATGTAATTGTTTTATCCAGACCTGTACCTTCAACCGGATTAACAGGCTGTATGGTTATTTTATTGACATACCATCTTGACTGGTTGGCAGTTCTGCCGTAACACTGATAAAACAATTTTATCGGCACACCCTGCACATTTTTAAAAGTAGTTGACCTTTTTCCTTCACTTGCTGCAGCCGCTTTATATTTAAGCTTACCTGAACTGCCGTCTGCATATCCGGTGACTTTCGGATATTTATATTCCAATTCAAAATAGTTATCTTCATCATTATTACTGTCTTCAACTGTCCAGTACACCGAAATATTGTAATACGGCATATCGTTTACCGCATATACCTGGATTTGTGCAAGCGGTATCATCAAAACAATCAGCAGTACAGATAAAAATAAGGCTGTTAACCTGCGTATAAAAGATGATGTGTTTTTCATAAAAAACCTCCTTTTGTAATTATAATTATTCTCCAAAATAAAAATATACCGTTATGCCATGCCCGAGTCACCCCCCCCATTCTTTGAAATCGAACTGCAAATCTAAAATCCATAAATCAGTTTTGCTTATCATATGTTCTATCATTTAAAAAAGCAAAAATCAATAGAATTAGAA
>DBXL01000202.1:0-161 GCA_002309275.1 Ruminococcaceae bacterium UBA1213
TTTTTTGATTGGGGGGTGAGTTGGTTGTTTGACAAGCTGAAAGCGGAATTGGATTCCATAATGGAGCGTGATCCTGCCGCAAGGAGCAGGTTTGAAGTATATACGCTTTATTCAGGTTTCAAGGCGGTAAGGGCTTACAGAAAAGCAAATTGGTTTTACCG
>DBXL01000202.1:303-19924 GCA_002309275.1 Ruminococcaceae bacterium UBA1213
ACATTGGGCGGTACAGGCAAAGACCATGGAAAGCGTCACCCAACGCTCGGCAATAATGTGCTTGTAGGAGCAGGTGCGAGAGTGCTTGGACCTTTCAAAGTAGGGGATAATGCAAGAATTGCGGCAGGTGCGGTTGTATTGACGGAAGTGCCGGAGAATGCAACGGCAGTAGGCGTGCCTGCAAAAGTTGTGAGGATAAACGGAGAAAAAGTGAGATGTCAGGAACTTGACCAGATACATTTCACCGATCCTGTTGCACAGAAATTTTGCAGTCTTGAAGAGGAAATTGAAAAGCTTAAAAAAGAGCTTGACGAAATAAAACGAAAAGGAGATAATTAAATGAAGATTTACAACACGATGACACGTCAGAAAGAGGAATTGCAGACAATTACACCGAATGAAGTAAAAATATATGCGTGCGGACCTACGGTATATAATTTCATTCATATAGGAAATGCCAGACCGATATGCGTATTTGACACGTTCAGGAGATATTTGGAGTACAGGGGATATAAAGTGACTTTTGTGCAGAACTTTACCGACATAGACGATAAAATTATTAAAAGGGCAAATGAAGAAGACAGTGACTATTTAACGGTATCGGAAAAGTATATTGCAGAGTACAAGAAAGATGCAAAGGGCTTGAATGTGCGTGAAGCGAGCGTTCACCCCCGTGCGACAGAGAACGTTCAGCAGATAATTGACATGGTAAAAACGCTGGAAGAAAAGGGCTATGCCTATTCCACGGAATACGGAGATGTTTATTTCAGGACAAATAAATTCAAAGAATATGGTAAATTGTCACATCAGCCTTTGGAGGATTTGGAGGCAGGTGCAAGAATACAGATAGGCGAAACGAAAGAAGATCCAATGGATTTCGCATTGTGGAAGGGTGCAAAGCCCGGTGAGCCTTCATGGGATTCACCATGGGGCAAAGGCAGACCTGGCTGGCATATCGAGTGTTCGACAATGGCAAAGAGATATTTGGGTGAAACGATAGATATTCACTGTGGCGGACAGGATTTAGTATTCCCGCACCATGAAAACGAAATTGCACAAAGTGAGTGCTGTAACGGCGTGCCGTTTGCACATTACTGGATGCATAACGGTTATATCAATGTAGATAATAAAAAGATGTCAAAGTCATTAAATAATTTCTTTACAGTCAGAGATGTTGCGGAGAAATACGGCTATGAGCCGATAAGATATTTAATGCTTTCATCGCATTACAGAAGCCCGATAAATTACTCTGTCGATATAATAGAGCAATGCCAGTCTGCATTGGAAAGGCTGTATAATTGCCGTGACGACTTGGAGTTTTTGAGTAAGAATTCACCGTCAGGCGAAAAAGACGGGGAGGAAAAAATAAAAGACCTGCTTTTGACGCATAAAGCGGATTTCATAACGGCAATGGACGATGATTTTAACACAGCAGACGGTATTACAGCGTTGTTTGAATTGGCAAGGGATATCAATTCCAATATCAATGCAAAAACAAATCCGTCAAAGGAATTGTGTGAGTTTGCATTGAACTTGTATAATGAAATAGCAGGAGTGCTGGGCTTGCTGTATGTCGAGAAAGACAGCGTTGAAGATGACGTGCAGGCACTCATTGAACAGAGAAATATTGCAAGAAAGAATAAAGACTGGGCAATGGCGGATAAAATAAGAGATGAATTGAAAGCGAGAGGTATCACGATAAAAGATACGCCGAATGGAACGGTAATAGTATGATAAATGAATTGATAGAAAAGGCACTGGAAGCAAGGGAGAAAGCTTATGCACCCTATTCAAAATTCAAAGTAGGAACGGCACTTCTCACAGCCAATGGTAAAATTTATACAGGGTGTAACGTGGAAAATGCATCATATCCTGTCGGGATATGTGCAGAGAGGGTTGCTGTATCAAAGGCAGTTGCAGACGGGGAAAAGAAATTTATAGTTATTGCGGTTGTCGGAAGCGGTGAAAATTACTGTATGCCGTGCGGAATGTGCAGGCAGTTCATGGCAGAGTTCTGCAAAGAGGATTTTGAAATCATTGTCGCAAAGGGCATTGATGACTATAAAATTATGAAGATAGGCGAACTTTTGCCATATACGTTTGATTTATGTAAAGGATAAATGAGGGGGTGGGGAATATTCCTCATTCCTCACTCCTCATTCCTCATTCCTAACTCAATCTTCGTAGTAGGTCTGGAATTTTTCGCAGTTTTCCGTTGTTTTTTCGTCACAGCAGTTTTCAGACTGAGGTTTTGTATTGGCGTTTGTGCTGTTGGTTTTATTTTTCTTGTTTTTGCTCATGTTGATGACCACCTTTCTGTAAAAGAGTGTTTGCAGGTTTTAAGGGAAATATACATATTTTCGGAGGAAAAAATTTATGTTTGAAATGCCGTTGGAGTTTTTGGAAGAAATGAAAAAAATTCTCGGGGAAGATTATTGTTTATACGAAAACTGCATGGAGGGAGAGGCTTTCAGGGGAGTTTCTCTTAACAGGCTGAAAGTGAAAAATATAAATATACTGCCGTTTGAGGTGCAGAAATGTCCGTTTTATAAAGACGGATATTATATATCATGCGATGAAAAGGGCATAGGAAATACCCCTTTACACCATGCAGGAGCATTTTATGTACAGGAGCCGTCTGCAATGTCGGCGGTAAGTCTGCTTGACGTGCGGGAGGGGGACAAAGTTTTGGACTTGTGTGCAGCCCCCGGCGGAAAGTCTGCACAGATAGCGTCATGCTTGAATGGTACAGGTTTGATATGGTCGAATGAAGTGGTAAAAAACAGGGCACAAATTCTGCTGTCGAATTTTGAGAGAATGGGAATTTCAAAGGGCGTTGTATCATCATGTTATCCGGAGGTGTTATGCAGGAAACTGGAGGGCTATTTTGATAAAGTGCTTGTCGATGCTCCATGTTCGGGGGAGGGAATGTTCCGAAAAAATCCCGAAGCCGTGAAAGAATGGAGCAGAGAACACGTTTTGTCATGTGCAGAAAGGCAGCTGTCTATATTGAAATCGGCAGCGTATGCAGTGAAAGACGGCGGAGAGCTTGTATATTCGACGTGTACATTTTCCTATGAAGAAAATGAGGGAGTAATAAAGAGATTCTTGGAAGAAAATACAGATTTTGAAATGTGTGATATAGGGGAGCATTTCGGGAGAAAGACAGAATTGCCGTGTGCAGTGAGGATAACACCGCTTGAAAAGGGTGAAGGACACTTTGCCGCAAAGCTGAGAAAAAAAGGTGAAAGTATTTCTGAAAGTCCGTGTATTGAAAAAAGCATGGAAGTCTCCAAGGAATTGGAAGATATATTTTATGAAGTACCGGAAGGAAAATATATTTTGAATGGGGAAAAAATATATATAGTGCCGTATGGACTGCCGGACATAAAAGGAGTGGGAGTGATAAGAGCAGGAGTGCTTGCAGGTGAGTTTGTGAAAAAGAGGTTTGAGCCGTCACACGCATTATTCATGTCTGCCAAGGCGGAAAATGTGAAAAGAGTTCTGGAACTTGATGACAGTACCGTAAAGGAATTTCTTAAGGGCATGGAGATAGACAGTGATTGTGCCAACGGCTATACAGCAGTAAGTTATAAAGGTATCATAACAGGCTATGGAAAAACGTCAAACGGGCGTTTAAAAAATAAATATCCGAAAGGTTTGAGGTTAAAGTGAAAAAGAGAATATTTTTAGCAGTAGTAGCAATGTCATTAATGATGGCAGGGTGTGGGAACGGTGAAGAAACATCTGTTTCAGAGCCTGAAAGCACAACAGAAAGCAGTGTAGTTTCTGTTGCAGAGAGTACGGAGGTTTCAGAAGAATCCGTTGAAAGCAAGACAGAGAGCAGTAAAAAGGAGAGTTCGGCAGAAAGTAAGGCAGAGAGCAGTAAAAAAGAGAGTTCGGCAGAAAGTAAGGCAGAGAGCAGTAAAAAAGAGAGTTCAGCCGAAAGTAAAGTTGAAAGCAAGGTAGAAAGCAAAGCGGAGAGTAAGCCGGAAAGCAAAGTCGAAAGCAGAGTTGAGAGCAGGGCAGAAAGTAAGCCGGAAAGCAGTGCGGAAGAAACATCTATTCCCGCAACGAATAGTGAGTTGGCAGGTTTCTATAATCTTGTAGAAATGACGCTTGACGGCGAAAAACTGATGAGCATGAAATATTATAATGAAGCGGGATTATATATAACATTGGAGATAAATGTAGGCGGAACAGGAGTATTTACGCAATATCAGGATAAATCAAATATGACGTGGAATGACAAATATATCATGCTGAAAGGCTATGACAGTATGGAATACAACCTGTCAGGAGATGAGCTTGCGATGTATCAGGGAGATATGACGCTCATATTTGAGAGAGCGGACAAGGAAGCTTTAAAGAAAAAGATGGAAGAAGCCTCAAAAGAAAAGGAGCTTTCAGGTGAGGTAGATAAAGAAGCAGTAGGAAAGTATGTTCTCAAAGATATGGATTCGGAGGAATCAATAGATACAGAGCTGTTCGGAGAAGATGTATATGTAGTTTTGAATGATGACGGAACGGGCTATATTGACGCTGAGGGAGAACAGATAGAGATAGAATGGGTAGATGGAGCAGTAAAGATAATGAATGATATATTCTATTATGAGAAAAATGGAACAGACATTATCGTTGATGCTTACGGAATAAAAATCACATTCAGCAAGGAATAAAAAAAACGCCAGTCGGTTTTGACCGACTGGCATTTTTTATATATCAGTTAAGCTCTCCGCCGGCGGCAGAGGGGGTTAAAGTCACGGGCTCTTCAGGAACAGTGCTTTCAATTTCCACATCTCTGTAGCGGTGCATACCTGTACCGGCAGGTACAAGTTTACCAATGATAACATTTTCTTTCAGTCCCATAAGAGGATCGACTTTGCCCTTGATAGCAGCGTCTGTGAGAACACGGGTAGTTTCCTGGAAAGAAGCTGCTGAGAGGAAAGAGTCTGTTGCAAGGGAAGCTTTTGTGATACCGAGGAGCATAGGAGTATAAGTGGCAAGTGAAAGACCACTTTCACCGTTTGCAATTCTCTGTTCAACTTCCTCATTTGCGGCATAGAATTCACCCTTATCAACAACAGAGCCTGCAAGGAGATTGGTGCTGCCGGGATCTTCTATTTTGATTTTCCTCATCATCTGGCGGACAATAACTTCAATGTGCTTGTCGTTGATGTCAACGCCCTGCATACGATAGGCATTCTGTACTTCTTCAATGAGATAGTCCTGTACAGCGTCAGTGCCTTTGATTGTGAGGACATCATGGGGATTGACAGAGCCTTCTGTAATGAGGTCGCCAGCTTCGATAATCTGACCTTCCTCGACTTTTGTTCTTGAGCCGAAGGGGATAAGATACTCACGTTTTTCACCGGTTTCGGAATCGGTGATAACTGCATGACGGTTTCTCTTGATTTCCTCAAAAGTAACTTTTCCGCCAATTTCACTGATGATGGCAAGACGTTTCGGTTTTCTTGCTTCAAAGAGTTCTTCAACACGGGGAAGACCTTGGGTAATATCCTCACCGCCTGCAACGCCGCCTGTATGGAAAGTACGCATGGTAAGCTGAGTACCGGGCTCACCGATGGACTGAGCAGCAATAATGCCGACAGCCTCGCCGATTGTAACAGGCATACCGTTTGCAAGGTTGGAACCGTAGCATTTTTTACATACGCCGTGTTTAGCACGACAATCAAGAATGGAACGGATTTTTATTTTTTCTACACCGCTGTTGACGATAATATCAGCATCATCATCGTCCATGATTTTATTGGAGGATACAAGGACATTTCCGTTTTCGTCCTTGAAATCTTCACAGAGGTATCTGCCGAGCAGACGTTCATGCAGAGGTTCTATAACGGATTTATCGGGCTTGATGTCATATACAACGATACCGTCAGTAGTACCGCAGTCCTCTTCACGAATGATGACTTCCTGAGAAACGTCAACAAGTCGTCTGGTAAGGTAGCCGGAGTCGGCTGTACGGAGGGCGGTATCGGCAAGACCTTTTCTCGCACCACGGGAGGAAATGAAGTATTCGAGGATATTCAGACCTTCACGGTAGTTGGCACGGATAGGAATTTCGATTGTTTTACCTGATGTATTGGCGATAAGTCCACGCATACCGGCAAGCTGTCTTATCTGGTTCATAGAACCACGGGCACCGGAGTCAGCCATCATAAAGATAGGATTGTATCTGCCGAGATTGTCCTGAAGGGCATTGGCGACATCTTTAGTAGCCTGGTCCCATATTTTAAGGACATTGTTATAGCGTTCATCATTGGACATAAAACCACGTCTGTACATTTTGGTAACTCTATCTACTTTTTGTTCAGCTTCATGGATAATGTCTTTCTTAGCGGGCGGAATTTCCGCATCGCATACGGCAACGGTAATAGCACCCTTTGTAGAATACTTGTAGCCCTGAGATTTAACGTCATCGAGGACAACGGAAGTAAGCTGAGTACCATGCTTTTTAATGCATCTGTCAAATATTTTTCCAAGCTGTTTTTTACCTACGAGGAAATCTATTTCGTATTTCATGAAGTTGTCAGGGTTAGACCTGTCAACAAAGCCGAGGTCCTGGGGAATAGGCTGGTTAAAGATGATTCTGCCGACAGTGGTATCAATGAGAACGGACTTTTTCTCGCCGTTGAGCTCGCCTTCACGGCGGACTTTTATTTTTGCATGGAGGCTGACAACTTTCGTTTCATAAGCCATGATAGCCTCATTGGTATCACGGAATACCTTGCCTTCACCCATTTCGCCGTCTTTGTCGAGGGTGAGGTAATAGGAACCAAGTACCATATCCTGAGTAGGAACGGTAACAGGCTTACCGTCTGAAGGTTTAAGGAGGTTGTTGGCAGCAAGCATGAGGAAACGGGCTTCCGCCTGAGCCTCAGCGGAGAGAGGAACGTGTACAGCCATCTGGTCGCCGTCAAAGTCCGCATTGAAAGCGGTGCAGGCAAGGGGATGGAGTTTAAGGGCCTTACCCTCAACAAGAACAGGTTCAAAAGCCTGAATGCCGAGTCTGTGGAGGGTGGGGGCACGGTTGAGCATAACGGGGTGTCCCTTGATAACTCTTTCAAGAGCGTCCCATACTTCGGGGCTTGCACGTTCCACAGCCTTTCTTGCAGCCTTTATATTGTGGATATTGTTGTTGTTTTCCGAGAGAATCTTCATGACAAAGGGCTTGAAGAGTTCAAGAGCCATTTCTTTGGGCAGACCGCACTGGTACATTTTCAATTCAGGACCTACGACAATAACGGAACGTCCTGAGTAGTCAACACGTTTTCCGAGGAGGTTCTGACGGAAACGTCCCTGCTTGCCTTTGAGCATATCGGAAAGGGACTTCAATGCACGGTTATTGGGACCTGTAACAGGTCTGCCACGTCTGCCGTTGTCGATAAGAGCGTCAACAGCTTCCTGAAGCATACGCTTTTCATTTCTGATGATAATGTCAGGAGCATGGAGTTCTATGAGTTTGGCAAGACGATTGTTTCTGTTAATAACACGTCTGTAAAGGTCGTTAAGGTCAGATGTAGCAAACCTGCCGCCGTCAAGCTGTACCATAGGACGCAAATCGGGGGGAATAACAGGTATAACATCGAGAATCATCCATTCAGGACGGTTTCCGGACTGGCGGAAAGCCTCCACAACTTCAAGGCGTTTCAGAATACGGACTTTTTTCTGACCGCTTGCAGCATCAAGTTCTGCCTTGAGGTCAGATGAAAGCATATCAAGGTCGATATTTTTAAGAAGTTTCTGGATAGCTTCGGCACCCATCATAGCTTCAAAGTCATCACCGTACTTATCCTGCATATCCATGTATTCTTTTTCAGAGAGGCACTGCTGTATGGAGAGTTCACGGGCAGCGTCGCTGTCGGGATTGATGTCCGTAACGATATACATGGCAAAATAGAGGATTTTTTCAAGGGTACGGGGGGATATATCAAGAATCAGTCCCATTCTGGAAGGAATGCCCTTGAAGTACCATATATGGGAAACGGGAGCAGCAAGCTCAATACGTCCCATACGTTCACGTCTTACTTTTGACTTTGTGATTTCAACGCCGCAGCGTTCACAGATTCTGCCTTTGAAGTGGACTTTTTTATACTTTCCGCAGTGGCATTCCCAGTCCTTTTGGGGACCGAAAATAGCCTCGCAGAAAAGACCGTCTTTTTCAGGTTTAAGGGTACGGTAATTGATGGTTTCGGGCTTTTTGACCTCACCTTTGCTGTTGATTTCACCATCCGGGTTAATCAAGGGTTCTCCCCTGAGGGACCATTTTCTTATGAGGTCGGGGGAGGCAAGTCCTATTTTTATAGATTCAAACTGGTTAAATTCCATTCGTTTGTATCCTCCTTTCAGTCGTCCATATCACCGGAAACAGAACTTATGCTTTTAAAGAATTCATCCATATCATCATCGTCATTGGAGAGCTGATAATCTTCTTCTTCCTGATCGAAATCTTCGAGCATTTCGCCGTTTTCGTCAAGAGTCTGATAGCTGTTGTGAATATCGTCAGTGATGACCATTTTCTCATCAAACAGAGTGCCTGATGCATCATTTTTATCGTTCATATCGTCATCATCATCAATCTTGCTTATATCTATTTCATTGCCTTCTTTGTCAAGGACCTGTATATCAAGTGCAAGGGACTGGAGTTCTTTGATAAGAACTTTGAAAGATTCAGGAATACCCGGATTGGGGATATTTTCACCTTTCACAATCGCTTCAAAGGTCTTGACACGTCCTACAACGTCATCAGATTTTACCGTGAGGATTTCCTGGAGGGTGTATGCAGCACCATAAGCCTCCAAAGCCCACACTTCCATTTCACCGAAACGCTGACCGCCAAATTGAGCTTTACCGCCCAGAGGCTGCTGAGTAACGAGAGAGTAAGGACCTGTTGAACGTGCATGGATTTTGTCATCAACGAGGTGATGGAGTTTAAGATAGTACATATAGCCGACGGTAACGGGATTGTCAAAAGGTTCGCCTGTTCTGCCGTCACGGAGCTGGATTTTACCGTCCTCACTGATGCCGGCATCACGGAAGCACTGGAAAATATCCTGTTCGTGAGCACCATCAAATACAGGAGTCATAATTTTCCAGCCGAGAGCCTTAGCGGCATAGCCGAGATGTACTTCAAGTACCTGACCGATATTCATACGGGAAGGAACGCCCAGAGGATTCAGAACGATATCAAGAGGAGTGCCGTCGGGAAGGAAAGGCATATCTTCTTCGGGGAGTACACGGGATACAACACCCTTGTTGCCGTGACGACCAGCCATTTTGTCGCCGACCTGGATTTTACGTTTTTGAGCGATGTAGCAGCGAACTACTTTATTGACACCGGGAGAGAGTTCGTCTGCACTTGTTTCTTTTGTGAATATTTTCACATCTACGATGATACCGTATTCACCGTGAGGAACTCTGAGGGAGGTATCACGGACTTCACGGGATTTTTCACCGAATATTGCACGGAGCAGTCTTTCTTCGGAGGTAAGTTCGGTTTCACCTTTAGGAGTGACTTTTCCGACAAGAATATCACCTGCATGAACTTCAGCACCGATATGTATGATACCGTTTTCATCAAGGTCACGGAGCTGATCTTCACCGATATTGGGAATATCTCTTGTGATTTCTTCGGGACCGAGTTTTGTATCACGGGCTTCTATTTCATATTCTTCAATGTGTATGGAGGTATAAACATCGTCACGGACGATTTTTTCATTAAGGAGGACAGCGTCCTCATAGTTATAGCCCTCCCAGGTCATAAAGCCGATAAGGGCATTTTTACCGAGAGAAATTTCGCCGTTGCTGGTAGCGGGACCGTCTGCAAGGACTTCGCCTTTGACTACACGCTGACCTGCATTGACAATCGGTATTTGATTGATACAAGTACCCTGATTGGAGCGGGTAAACTTGGTAACGGTATAGGTTTGTTTTCTGCCGTCATCATATTTTACGGTTATCTTGTCTGCACTGACGTATTCCACAACGCCGTTGCCTTCGGAAAGTATGCATACACCGGAGTCAACACCGGCTTTGTATTCCATGCCTGTGCCGACAATAGGAGCTTCTGTTACAAGAAGAGGAACAGCCTGTCTTTGCATGTTGGAGCCCATCAAAGCACGGTTGGCATCATCGTTTTCAAGGAATGGTATCATAGCCGTAGCAACCGATACGACCATTTTCGGAGATACGTCCATATAGTCAGCCTTTTCAGGCTCAACTTCAATAAATTCATCACGGCATCTGCCGACAATTTTCTTGTGGACAAATCTGCCGTTTTCATCAAGAGGTTCGTTTGCCTGAGCGACAACGTAATTATCTTCAACATCAGCAGTCATATATCTGACATCACTGGTAACAACGCCGGTTTCCTTGTCAACTCTGCGGAAAGGTGCTTCAATAAGACCGTATTCATTAATTTTTGCGAAGGTCGCAAGATAGGAGATAAGACCGATGTTAGGACCTTCAGGGGTTTCGATAGGGCACATTCTGCCATAATGTGTATAATGAACGTCACGGACTTCAAAGCCTGCACGGTCTCTTGAAAGACCGCCGGGACCGAGTGCGGAAAGACGTCTTTTATGAGTAAGTTCTGCAAGGGGGTTATTCTGGTCCATGAACTGTGACAGCGGTGAAGAACCGAAGAATTCTTTGATAGCGGCAGTCACGGGACGGATATTAATAAGAGCATTGGGAGAAAGACCTGCAATATCCTGTGCATTAAGAGTCATTCTCTCACGGATAACTCTTTCAAGACGGGCAAAACCGATTCTGAACTGATTCTGGAGAAGTTCACCTACACAGCGGATACGTCTGTTTCCGAGATGGTCAATATCATCTGTGGTGCCGATACCGCAGGCAAGGGAATTCATATAGTTGATGCTGGAGAAAATATCATCAATGATGATATGCTTGGGGATAAGTTCATCCTTGCGTTTTTTAAGTTCCTTTTTAAGTTCGGCTTCATTTTCAGTGCCGAAGTTATCGAGGATTTCACGGAGAACGGTAAATCTTACTTTTTCATTGATGCCTATATCGTTGACATCAAAGCGGATATATTTTGAAATATCGACCATACCGTTTGAAATGATTTTAACGGGATTTCCGTCAGAGCCTTTTACGAAGGCAACGGTAATGCCTGCATTTTCAAGCTCAACGGCACGTTCTTTGGAGATAATCTCATCTGCATCTGCAACAATCTCGCCTGTAACGGGATCGGCAAGAGGTTCTGCAAGAACCTGATTGGCAAGCCTGTTGGAAAGAGAGAGCTTTTTGTTATACTTATATCTGCCGACTCTTGACATATCGTATCTTCTGGGATCGAAGAAGAGATTATCAAGATGAGCCTGAGCACTTTCAACTGTGGGAGGTTCGCTCGGACGGAGTTTTCTGTAAACTTCTTTAAGAGCGTCATCTCTGTTGTCGGTGGAGTCTTTTTCAATAGTAGCAATAATTCTGTCATCTGCACCGAAGAAATCAATAATTTCCTGGTCAGTGCCAAGACCTAATGCACGAATGAAAGTCGTAACAGGAAGTTTTCTGTTTTTGTCAATGCGGACATAGAAAATGTCGTTTACATCATTTTCGTACTCCAGCCATGCACCTCTGTTGGGGATAACAGTAGAGCTGAAAAGCTCTTTTCCTGTCTTGTCATGGTCCATTTTGTAGTACACGCCCGGCGATCTCACGAGCTGGGAAACGATAACTCTTTCCGCACCGTTTATTACAAAAGTACCGCTTGGAGTCATCAAAGGAAAGTCGCCCATGAATACATCGGAGTCAGTATGCTCGCCTGTTTCAGTGTTGTAGAGGGAGGCTTTGACACGAAGCGGGGCAGAATATGTCACATCACGTTCCTTGCATTCTGCAATAGAGTAGTTCGGGTGTTCCCTGTCGAGCTTGTAGTCGAGGAAACTCAATACAAGATGTCCCGAATAATCCGTTATTCCCGAAACATCTTCAAATACCTCTTTCAAGCCCTTTTCGAGAAACCACTCATATGAATCCGTCTGAATTTCAATGAGGTTGGGCATTTCAATAACCGTGTCGGTGTGGGAAAAGCTTTTGCGTTCGGTATTTCCGAGACGAACGGTTTTGACATTCACCATACAATCAGCTCCATTCTTTTTTTAACAGCACCGCCCTGAAAAATAAAAACGAAAATTTACAAGAAAACTCTTGATTTTTTTTGAAAATTATGTTAATATCTTATACAGGTTAATTAGGAAAACTGCGAAAAAAGGACAGTTTTCTACTATGGTGCATTCTATAAATATACTCCAAAAATAAATTTTTGTCAAGGGTTTTTTGCAAAAAAATCCTTAATTTTTTTTATTTCAGAAAAATGTATATTTTGAGGCATACGAAACGCCCGACGGCGTGTGCATAAAAAGAGGGGGGTTGGAAAATTATTTTTATTCTGTATAGATGTTGAAATGAATATGTATATATGTTACAATGTTAGGTAGTGTGGAGAGTGGAGAGTTGGGAGTGGAGCAAATGCAAATCCCAATTTTTTATCGAAACACGAATTTATTTTAAAGTGGATTTTGGGAAAGAGCGGAAATAACTCCACTCTTCACTCTCAACACTCCACACTTAAATCAAGCGGAGGGTGATTTTTTTGGCAGACGAGATAAAGGAAGTTGAAGGTACAGAACAAGTGAATGAACAGCAAGCATTTGGTAAAGAGAACCAACAGCCTGTATCGGAAAAGACAAAGAGTTATATGGAAATGGCACAAGACGTGCTTGCAGAGGTAAATAAGGTCATATTGGGAAAAAAGGGTGAAGTTGCGGAGATTATGACGGCATTTCTGGCAGACGGTCATGTTTTGCTGGAGGATATACCGGGAGTTGGTAAAACGACGCTTGCATTGGCATTTTCAAGAGCGATGGGACTTGAGAGTAAGCGTGTACAGTTTACCCCTGACGTTTTGCCGTCAGACTTGACGGGCTTTTCGATTTATAAAAGGGCAAACGACTCCTTTGCGTATCAGGAGGGAATCGTTTTTACAAACATTCTGCTTGCCGACGAGATTAACCGTACATCACCTAAAACGCAGTCAGCGTTGCTGGAGGTTATGGAAGAACGCCGAGTATCCGTCGAAGGTATCACCCGTGACGTGCCAGAGCCGTTTCTGGTTATAGCGACGCAGAACCCTTCCGGTACAGCCGGTACACAGTACCTCCCCGACAACGAAATTGACCGTTTCATGGTAACGATGTCAATCGGTTATCCGGACTTTCAGAGTGAGCTTGAAATTGCCAAGACAATAGGTGATTTGAAGTCCAGAGCGGACCTTGTAACACCTGTTATCACAAAAGAGGCATTTTTGCAGATGCGTAGAGAGATATATGACGTGTATGTAAAAGATGTTGTGTATGACTATCTTTTGAGATTGGTTGCGGCAACGAGAAATCACATATACATAGAGCGTGGAGCAAGTCCCCGTGCAACGATTGCACTTGTAAAGATGTCGAGAGCGTATGCATGGCTCAACGGCAGAAAATATGTTGTGCCGAATGATGTATTGATACAGCTTCCCTATGTGCTTGCACACAGAATTATTATGAGTGCAGCGGCAAAAGTCGGCAGTATCAATAAATATGAAGTGATAGAAGAAATTGCAAGGACTGTAAAGATACCGTATATGGGTGTAAAGCGATAATTCAATTAGCAATGTGCAATGTGCAATGTGCAGTGTGCAATGTGCAATGAACAGTGTGAATTATGAATTATGCATTTCATAATGGGAGTAATAAAATGAAAAAAATTGCAGCGATTTTAATTTTGGCGGCGGCATGGTATTTTGCAGGCATTTTCAGTCAGACACCATTAATGACGGCTGTAATAGGTCTTGCCATATCTGCCGTTGTGCTGATAGTCCTCTCATGGTATCTCACAAGGCATACAGAAGTCACTATACCCAAACAGGAGGATATTGCATTTAAAAATATAGAGCGTGTCTATAGGTTTGAAACGGAGAATACAAGTAATTTTCCCGTGAATAAATTCAAAGTATTTTTTTCGATGAAATATCCGTTTGACAGGGCGGTAAAGAAAAAGTTTTGCGGAAGTGCCATGGGAAAAAGGCATAATGATGCAAACGTATCGGAATTTTACTTTACGGCACCGTATTGCGGATTGATAAGAGTAAGTCTGAGGAAAGTCAGGGTATATGACTATTTGTCGATATTTTCAGGTTCAAAGAAGCTGAATCAGCAGAGAGAGATACTTGTCATGCCGACAGCAAAGAATATGCTGATAGAATTGCCTATTCTGGGAATGTATGATGAAGATCCGATTGCAGATACAAGTTCCAATAAAAAGGGCGATGACCACAGTGAGATAAGAAACTTGAGAGAATACCGTGAAGGCGACTTGTTCAGGCATATACATTTCAATTACAGTGCAAGAACAGGTGAATTGTGGGTAAAGGAGTACCAGAAAGAAAATGACTATATTTTTGACATGGTACTTGATACATCAGGCGATGAACCGCCTACAATGGACTACATGGACGCATTCTATGAGATTATATTTTCTATTATAATGACGCTGATAAAGCATGAAGTCATGCTGGAAGTGCATTGGTATGACAGCGAATTTATGGGAATAAAGGATATGACGGTGACGAATGAAGAGGAGGCAAGGGACTTGCTTTCCAGATTGTATCATTCTGAAGTCATATGTACAAAGGATACTTTTTATAATGAAATAGGAAATCTGGATAAGAAGTCAATGATAATCAATACAAAACTGGAATGGTATTTTATGAACAGAGCGGTATTCAGATTTCACAGAGAAACTCTTGAAGCGGAATTAAGCGATGAGTTTTTCAGGCTGGGCAGGTGATTATTATCAAAAAAATCAAAATCACTACTCAAAGAGAGTACACAAATAAAAATATGCGTCGGGATGAAAGACGCAGGAGAAGAGCATTGGACAGGTCGCCGTTATTGCTGATATTTTTTGTAACGGGGCTTGTAGGCATACTTTTTGGGATAGGCGACAATGTGACAGTGGAAAGTCAGATGTATATATACATGACGATGTTTCTGGCAGTATTCAGTGTATTTCTATGGTATTTTTACTTTTTCCATACAAGGATATTTGCCGTAATATCCATTATACTGTCGCTTGCAACGGTGATAATATTTGTGCCGGAAGTGTGGAATGTCACAGGACAGGCGTTTTCGGGAAAGGAATTGAATTTTTCCGCACCGTTGATTATATCGGGACTGATACTTGCAGTATTCATATTATTTTCGTTTGAGTTCATTCTGAGGAGTCATTGGTTCTTACTTTTGGTATCGTTTGCTCTGGTAATGTTCGGACCGGCTGTTGGGGTGAAATTCGGTTATATAACGGTAGTTCTGGGAATGGTATTCAATATTGCATTTGTGATAGTGAACATGACGGAGAGCCGCAGCGGAAAAGATACATTCAGAATGAATGACCGCAGCAGAATAGCTGTTGCAAGTACGCTGATAGCCACGGCAGTGATAATTGTAACACTTGTGCCGGCATTTCCGATAGAGAGCATAGTGGAAAAAGACCTTTTCAATTCAACGGGAAAGGCGACAGAGATTATGAGCAATACGGCGGCGGCATTGGTAGAGAGCGTAAAAGCCAATCTTGCCCCCGAGGGTATCACGGCAGAGGGAAAAATACATCTTTCGACATTGACTTATACAGGGAATACCCTGATGACTGTCAAAGTGGATAAAGTGCCAAAGACGACCATATATATGCATGGATTTCAGGGAGGAAAATATGAGAATGGTGCATGGAAATCCGCATTCATAGAGCCGCCTGAAAATGATGTCAATAAAGACAGGGGCGTATATCAGGAGCCTTTCATGATGGATGTCATCAAATCCATAAATGGTGACTATTCCACTGTGATGAAAAATACATCCGATCCCATATCGGACATATACTATAATTACAGTATGAAAAATGATGCGAATAAAGAAAAAATTCATGCAGACATGACAGAGATGAATGAAACATACAGTACAGTGTGTACGCCGTACTATTCGCAGTACAGTGAAGGACGTATCAGAGTCAATCATCGCATAGGGGAGAATGGCTATTCCAACAATTTTGCCTATGCAGAGGGTGTCAACATGAAAAACTATTGGAAGTATGATTCATGGATAGAAATGCTTGTAGAGGCATACATAAAAAGGATACAGGAGGAATATACGAAGTATCCTGAAAACAGTAATACTTCTTTAAAAGAATTGTGTGATAAAACGCCGTTGGAAAGCCTTGATGAAATAACGACTTTCATTGTCTGCACCTTGCAGAATAAAGCGGAGTTCACGAAAGCGACAGGTGTAGTGCCGTTTGACAGAGATGTAATAGATTATTTTGTATTCAACAGCGGAAAGGGTGACAGTATCTATTTTGCATCAGCGGCAACTCTCATGTATCAGATGTACGGAATACCGGCAAGATATGTTTCGGGCTTTATTGTAAGACCGGATGATTTTGAAAAATCGGAAACAGGCTTTACAGCCAATATAACAGACGGTCATTCTTATTCATGGACAGAAATATTTTTAAAAGACTATGGCTGGGTACCTGTTGATGTCACGCCGGATGAAAGCGGAAAATTATCGACTGCCTATCCGGGATACAATGCGGATAAGATGAAAAAGATTATGTCGGAAAATAACTGGACATTCCGTGACAGAGCGGCTGAAAGGCTTGAGGAAGAAAAAAGGATTTCCGAAACCAATTATACGCCTGTAATAGTGACTGTGATAATTTCACTGCTTGCGGTGGCAGGCGGAGCAGTTCTGTTCATATTCCTGAAACGCAGAAAAACTGTATCACAGAAGCCAAATACCGTGGATTGCCGTGTGATATTTGACAGACTGATAAGAGCGATACATTTTGAAAATATACTGACGGAATACAATGGCTCAGAGTCGGATTTCTATGTAAGATTAAGCGAGAATTTTCCTGCAGTATCGGAAGAAGAGGCAGAAAAGATGTTTGAAATATTGTGTGAAGACAGCTTTTCACCTGACAGCGAGGCAAATTCCGAGAAAAACCGTGAATTCATAGAGGCGATATATAAAAAGGTATCTTCACAGATTTATTCAAAAATGAAGTGGTACAGAAAGCCTGTTTTCAAATACATCAAAAATCTTGTATAACAAAAAGCCTGCACAGAAATCTGTGCAGACTTTTTTTATAAAACTGAAAGGGAAAATCAGTTAGTGATAGTTCTTTCTGTTTCTTTATCGAAGATGTGGATTTTCTCAACGTCAAATGCGATTTCAATAACTTCGCCTGCTTCCGCAGTAGATGACGGATCAACACGGGCAATCGCAGATGTGCCTTCGATATTGAGATAGATATAGATTTCATTACCCATCAATTCAGTGATTTCAACCTGAGCTTCGATAATGCTTTCTTCGGATCTCTCCAGGAATTCAGGCTCATCATGTACATCTTCGGGACGGATACCAAGAACAACTTCCTTGCCGACAAAGTGAGAAAGAATATTCTTCTTGTTCTTTGATTCGGGGAGAGGAATGGTATAGTTACCGAAATGGATGCCGTAATCATTGCCGGAGCGAACGATAGTAGCGTCTATGAAGTTCATCTGAGGAGTACCCATGAATCCGGCAACGAACTGGTTACAAGGTCTCTCATAGAGGTTCTGAGGAGTATCAACCTGCTGAATGAAACCGTCTTTCATAACAACGATACGGTCAGCCATNNTCTGGTCATGTGTAACGTAGATAAATGTAGTGCCGAGTCTCTTGTGGAGCTTTGAAATTTCGGTTCTCATGGCAGTTCTCAATTTTGCATCGAGGTTGGAGAGAGGCTCGTCAAGAAGGAATACCTTAGGATCACGAACGATTGCACGACCAAGTGCAACACGCTGTCTCTGACCACCGGAGAGAGCCTTCGGTTTACGTTCAAGCAGATGAGCAATATCCAGAGAACGTGCAGCTTCTTCAACACGTCTTCTTATCTCCTCAGGGGGAGTTTTACGCAGTTTAAGACCGAATGCCATGTTATCGAAAACGGTCATATGGGGATAAAGAGCATAGTTCTGGAAAACCATTGCAATATCTCTGTCCTTAGGGGAGATGTCGTTTGCAAGAACGTCACCAATGTGAAGTTCGCCCTTAGAGATGTCCTCAAGACCTGCAATCATACGCAGAGTCGTTGACTTACCGCAGCCTGACGGTCCAACGAAGATGATGAATTCCTTGTCTTCAATTTCAAGGTTAAAGTCGTTTACAGCTACGACATTTCCGTCATAGATTTTGTAAACATTTTTCAATGATACACTAGCCATTAATGATACCTCCTGATTTATTCGCTATATAAAAAGCGTAATTTGAAATCAATATTCAACAATATAACTATAACAGATTTTATCAGAAAATAAAATACTTTTTTTTACTAAAATCTAAATGAATAGTTTAGGTATAATTCACATAAACCAAATATTTGCATTTAAATTTGTACATTTTGCATACAGAAATAGTAGTCAAATGCCATGCTCAGCGGATAAAAGTTGAGAAATTTCACTGTCGGAAAGTTCCCTGAAATGACCTTTGGAAAGGGATTCATCAAGCATAACACCGCCTATGCGAAGTCTTTTAAGATAAGTGACATTTGCCCCGACAGCGTTGAACATTTTTTTGACCTGATGGAATTTACCCTCGCATATTTCAACAAGTGCAGTATGTTCATCAAGTATTTTCATTTCGGCAGGCAGAAATTCATTAATGCCGTTTTGAAAAGCTGTTACATCATTTTCTGTCAGAACTTTATCGACAACGGCTTTATAAAGCTTATAGACATGGTTTTTCGGTGCAAGCATTTTATGAGCCAGTTCGCCGTCATCTGTGATTAAAATAAATCCCTCTGTATCCTTATCAAGCCGACCTGCAGGGAAAAGTCCTTTTCTCTGCCATTCTTTCGGCAGGAGGTCTATAACGGTCCTGGCATACTTGTCATTGCTTGCGGAAAGCACCCCTGCCGGTTTATTCATCATGATATAAACATACTTTTTGAAAGAGATAATTTTCCCGTCAACAGAAATTTCGTCTGTTTCAGGCTCGAATTTTTCATCAGGCTTTAAAACGATTCTGCCGTTAACGGAAATTTTCTTTTTTCGTATCAATTCTTTTGCTTCACTTCTTGAAGCAATGTTTTGTGAAGAGAGTATTTTATCAATTCTTTCCATAAAATTTCTCCTTTAACTTGTTGCAAACTGTGAGTTGTAAAGATTGAAGTAAAAGCCTTTTTTCTCCATCAATTCAATGTGATTTCCCTGTTCGATAATATTCCCGTCTTTCATAACAAGAATGATGTCAGCCTCTTTGATAGTGGAGAGTCTGTGTGCGACGATAAAGCTTGTCCTTGTTTCCATCATTTTATTAAAGGCACGCTGAATTTTTATTTCTGTACGGGTATCAATGCTGGAAGTCGCCTCGTCAAGAATAAGCATAGGCGGGTCGCATAACATCACTCTTGCAATACACATCAACTGTTTCTGCCCTTGCGAGAGGTTTCCGCCGTCTTCTGTAATGATAGTGTCGTACTTATCGGGCAGACG
>DBXL01000202.1:20015-30399 GCA_002309275.1 Ruminococcaceae bacterium UBA1213
TGATACTTGCATTGTAAAGCCAGCTTTCCTGCAAAACCATGCCATAAAGTGAACGCAGGGAATTTCTTTTTATATCATAGATACTTGTACCGTCAATTTTAATGTCACCGCTGTTGACATCATAGAAACGCATTAACAAATTGATAAGAGTCGTTTTTCCACAGCCCGTAGGACCGACTATTGCAACATTCTGACCGGGCTTGACGTGCAGATTGAAGTCTGTGATAAGCGGTTTTTCGGGAACGTAGGAGAAATTAACGCCGTCAATGTCAATTTTGCCTTTACAGTTTTTCATGTCAACGCTGTTTTCAGTGTCGGGAAGCTGGTTATCTTCATCAAGAAGTGCAAACACCCTTGCTGCACCTGCCAGAGCCGATTGAAGCTGAGGTATAACGCCCGTCACTTCATTGAAAGGCTTTGTATATTGATTGGCATAAGTGATAAACATGGAAATCTGACCGACAGAAAGAGTACCCTGAATGGCACTTATTGAGCCGACTGTACATACAGCGGCAGTAACGATACCGTTTACAAAGCGTGTGCTTGGATTGGCAAGAGAGGAGTAAAACTGTGCTTTTTTACCGCATTCCAACAGGCGTGCATTGATTTCCTCAAAATCCTCCTGAGAGCGTTCCTCATATCCAAAGACTTTTACAACTTTCTGCTGTCCGATATATTCTTCAATGTATGAACTGATTTCTCCTTGAGTTTTGGACTGCTTTTTAAACTGATTTTGAGAGAGCTTTGTAATAAAGCCTGCTACGAACATGGAAAGCGGAGTGATTATCACAACAACGAGTGCAATATAGAAATTAATAAAAAGCATAAAGCCGAGCGTGCATAAAATCATAACAAGCCCCGAAAAAAGCTGAGTAATTCCATGAAGTAAGCCGTCACCGACAGCGTCAACGTCATTTATCATACGGCTAATCAAATCGCCGTGAGGGTGACCGTCAATGTATTTCAGCGGAACGGTATTGAACTTTCTGAAAATATCTTTTCTCATATCTCTGACCGTACCATAACTTACGGTATTGATACAAAGCCCCATAAGCCATTGAAAAACGGCACAGGCAAGAACTGTTATACCGACCATTAACAAAAGCTGTGCGACTTCATTGAAATCAACGTCATTTTCACCGATGATATTATCTATGGCATAGCCGACAAGAACAGGTGCAGTTAAGTTCAAAACAACGTAAAGCAGGGCGAATAGCATGGCAAATACAAGGCTTGAGCGATAAGGCTTTGTATATTTGAGAATACGTTTTAAAGTACCTTTGTTTTTCATTTGTTCAGAACCTCCTCTGCTTTGAGCTGTGACAGACAAATTTCTTTATATACACTGCATGAATTGAATAAATCATTGTGTTTTCCGATTCCGACAAGCTCGCCTTTGTCGAGGACAATAATTTTATCCGCATATCGAACAGTGCCGACTCTTTGAGATACCATGATAACAGTCATATTTTTTGTTTCTTCTTTAAGGGATTTTCTCAAAGCGGCATCTGTTGCGAAGTCCAAAGCACTTGCACTATCATCAAGAATCAAAATTTCAGGCTGTGCGACTAATGCCCTTGCAATCGTCAGTCTTTGCTTCTGACCGCCGGACAAATTTTTACCACCTGCTGTGACAGGTCTGTCAAGTCCCTCCGGATTGGCATAGACAAATTCATAAGCCTGTGCAATTTTAAGGGCTTTATCTATATCATTTTTATCTGCATTTTTATTTCCCCAGAGCATATTGGATTTTATCGTACCTGCAAAAAGCATGGCACTCTGTGGAACGATTCCCATAGTATGCCGTAACTGTTTAAAGGAGTAGTCCTTGACATTCACGCCGTCAACAAATACATTTCCCTCTGAAGTATCATAAAATCTCGGCACTAAATTGACAAGCGTAGATTTGCCCGAACCCGTACCGCCTATGATACCGACAGTTTCGCCTTTTTGCAGAGTGAAAGAGATATTTTTGAGTGCATAGGCATTGTCCGCATAGCCGAAGGAAACTTTCTCAAATTCAACGGCAGGGGCTTTTTCATCTGTTTTTATTTCATCAGAGGTTTTTTCCTGTACGCTCGGCACTGTATCAAAAACTTCATTCACTCTTGCAGCAGAGGCGGAAGCTTTTGTAAATATGACAACTAAATTTGAAACAACTATCATAGTGAGGAGTATTTGCGTCATATAGTTTACAAGTGCAATAATTTGTCCCTGCAAAAGATGCCCGTCAAAAACGAACCTTGCCCCAAACCAGACGATTGCAATAATAGCCCCCTGTGCGATAACGTAAGTAAGGGGATTCAATAAAGCGGAAATTCTTCCGACAGCAACGGCGGTTTCTTCCAATTCATTATTTTGCTGTTCAAGACGGGCTTGTTCGGTATCTTGTTTAGAGAATGCACGGATAACCCTGTTGCCCGACAGATTTTCCCTTGAGATAAGCGAAACGGTATCAAGCTTTTTTTGAATTTTCTTAAAGAACGGTACAGACTTGTACATGATTAAAAACAGCACCAATGCAATTAAAGGAGAGGCGGACAGAAATATCAGTGACATTTTCGCATCAATGCAGATAGACATGATAATTGCCCCGATAACGAGAAAAGGGGCTCTTATAACGAGCCTGATAAGCATAGCAACCGCTAATTGCAGTTGATTTATGTCATTGGTCATTCTTGTGATAAGAGAGGGAGTGCCGATTTTGTCAAGTTCCGCATGAGAAAAAGTGTTGATATGCTTAAACATGGCATTTCTGACTTCTGTGCCGAAGCCCTGAGAGGCAATGGAAGCGGATTTTTGGCAGACGAGTGCAAATCCCAGTCCCAAAGCTCCCAGCAAAATCATAAAACCGCCCTGTCTGAGAACATAGCCGACATCATTGTTTTTAACGCCCGTGTCGATAATATCGGCAGTTATCAGCGGAATAAACAATTCAAAAATTGCCTCGATAAGCTTGCAGAGAGGACCTATTGTTAATTGCAGTTTGTAATGTTTCAAAAATCTCCTTAACCTGAACATAACCATTTCCTTTCAAAAAAAATCATTTGTATATATTTTACAACAAAAAAGGAGTGTTTGCAATACAAAAGCGTTTATTTCTCAAAAACGGAATGATAATGGCGGTGTCTGCACTGATTATCAGAAGTATGAATATGTTTTTCCGAGTATTCATGGCGGACACGATAGGGGCAGAGGGAATAGGGCTTTATCAGCTTATTATCAGTGTATATATATTTTTTGCAGCGGTATCGACTTCAGGCATATCCCTGACGGCGACAAGACTGTATTCTGATTTCTCGGCAAAGGGAGATTATGCAAAGGCAAAGTATGCTGTTCGGAAGTGTATTTTGATTTCACTCATATCGGGAGCATTTTTGGGAGCAGTCATGTATGTTTCGGCAGACGTGGCAGGAACATATTTTCTGCATGACGTAAGAACAGTGCCTGCATTGAAACTGCTTGCACCGAGTTTACCGTTTATGGCGGTATCGGCGTGCATAAGGGGCTATTTCACGGCAAGACGGCAGACAATACAAACATCTGTGGAACAGCTTTTGGAACAGGTCATAGAAATGGGTGTATTTGCCCTTGCATTTTTATTTTTAAAGCCTGATACACTTGAAAAAGCGTGCTGTACAGCGGTATTGGGTACAACTCTGGCAGAAGTGATTTCTTTTGTGTATTCTTTGATATGCTATGCAGTTGACATAAAGAAATTAAACTGCAAAAGTGAAAAAACAGACGGACTTGCAAAAAAAATAATGCCTGTTGCAGTGCCTGTAATGGCAAATTCATGTTTGCGGAGCGGACTGAGTGCCGTTGAGAATGTGCTTATTCCGCTGGGACTGAAAAAGAATGGTTCTGACAGTTCAAAAGCCCTCGCACAATACGGCATAATCGGTGGAATGACAATGCCCGTACTGACATTTCCGACAGTGTTTATATTGCCATTTTGTTCTCTGATAGTGACGGAAATGTCGGAAGCCCTTGCAAAAAGGCATATAAAAAGTATCAGGCATATCACAGAACGAATGTTTTGTTTTGCCCTGTATTACTGTTTGCCTGTGATGGTGATATTGCTATTTTTTTCAAAAGACATAGGAAATGCACTTTATCACAATGAACTTGCAGGGCAGTTTATAGGGATACTTGCCCCGATAGTACCTTTCATGTATCTTGACGCAGTAGCAGACGGCATATTGAAAGGACTGAACGAGCAGACAAGCTATTTAATATTCAATCTGATAGACGCAGTGATAAGAGTGATACTGACATATTTGCTATTGCCAAAATTCGGCATAATGGGGATAGTGGCAGTAATTATCATAAGTGAATTGCTGAATACGGTGATGAGTATAGCAAGGCTCATAAAAGTGACGGATATAAAAATAATGGTGTTTGAGTGGATACTATTTCCGCTGATGTGCATAATAACGCCGTGTCTGCTGGTGAAATTTCTCTCACTCCATTTCATTTTAAAAATATTGATTTGCATGGGATTTTATTTGATATGTGTGTATTTATTCGGCAAAACAAAACAGCGGTCAGCCTTAAAAAGCCGACTGCTGTTGTAATTATGCATTATGCATTTTATTTGATTTCTCTTATCCAGCCTTCGGGAGCGTCAATTCTGCCCATCTGAATGCCTGTGAGAGTGTCATAGAGTTTCTGAGTAACTTCGCCCATTTTCTCCATACCGCTGGGGAAGCAGATTTCTTTGCCGTGGTCGTAGATTTTGCCGACAGGTGAAATAACTGCTGCTGTACCGCAAAGACCGCATTCTGCAAAGTCTTTTACTTCGTCAAAGTAAACTTCTCTTTCCTCAACTTCAAGACCGAGATAGTCTTTAGCGACAACCATAAGAGAACGTCTTGTAATGGAGGGGAGAATGCTATTGGATTTAGGAGTAACAACCTTATTGTCTTTTGTGACAAAGAGGAAGTTAGCACCGCCTGTTTCTTCAACTTTCGTTCTCGTGCCTGCATCAAGGTACATATTTTCGTCAAAGCCCTCTTTATGAGCGGTAACGATAGCATGGAGGCTCATAGCATAGTTCAAACCTGCTTTAATATAGCCTGTACCGTGAGGAGCAGCTCTGTCAAAGTCGCTTACTTTGATAGTGATAGGCTTAGCACCGCCCTTGAAGTAAGGACCGACGGGAGTTGCAAAAATTCTGAATTGGAATTCATCGGCAGGCTTTACACCGATAACGGGGTTAATGCCGAACATGAAAGGTCTGAGATAGAGAGTTGCACCCGTGCCGTAGGGGGGAACAAATGCTTTATTGGCACTTACAACCTTTTCAACAGCCTCAATGAATTTATCTTCGGGATAAACAGGCATTTCCATTCTTTGTGCAGATGTAGCCATTCTTTCTGCATTGAGGTCGGGGCGGAATACAACGGTTCTGCCGTCTTCCGTAGTGTAGGCTTTCAGACCTTCAAAAACAGACTGTGAATACTGGAGAACGCACGCACATTCACTCATTGTAATCATATCGTCATCAATGAGAGCACCCTCGTCCCAAGCACCGTCTTTGAAAGTGGAAACAAATCTTTTGTCAGTTTTGATATAGCCGAAGCCAAGGCTTGACCAGTCAATATTTTTCTTATCCATGAATAAGGACTTCCTTTCAAAAAATGAATTATAACACATATAATAGCACTAATTTTGTAAAGTGTCAACTGAAAATGCAATTTTTGATTTGAAATTATGCAAAAAAGTAACGGCAGATTTCTCTGCCGTCACAAAAAGAAAGGTTGTCATCATGAAAACCGTGTAATCAGAATTTAATTTTGTCGTTTATGTAAGCAACGAGATTATCTATAGCAACTCTTTCCTGAGCCATGGTATCTCTGTCACGGACTGTCACGCAGTTATCTTCCAAGCTGTCGAAGTCGAAAGTAATACAGAAAGGTGTACCGATTTCGTCCTGACGGCGATAACGTTTACCGATAGAGCCTGCATCATCATATTCTGTCATGAAGTTCTTTGCAAGCATATCATAAACCTTTTCGGCACCCTCATTCAATTTCTTAGAAAGCGGCAGAACAGCAGCTTTTATGGGAGCAAGAGCAGGGTGGAAACGCAGTACGATTCTTGTATCTTTTTCATCAATTACTTCCTCGTCATAAGCCTCTGTCATAATGGCAAGGAACAGACGCTCTACACCAAGAGAAGGCTCGATAACATAAGGAATATATTTTTCATTGGTCTGCGGGTCGAAGTATTCCAAAGATTTACCGCTTGTATTGATATGCTGAGTGAGGTCGTAGTCGGTTCTGTCGGCAACGCCCCAGAGCTCNNGGGAACATATATTCAAAGTCAGTGGTAGCCTTTGAGTAGAAGCAGAGTTCTTCTTTATCGTGGTCACGCAGACGGAGATTTTCGGGCTTGATGTTGAGAGAGTAGAGCCAGTCACGGCAGAAGCTTCTCCAGTAATCGAACCATTCCAAATCGGTGCCGGGCTTGCAGAAGAATTCCAATTCCATCTGCTCAAATTCACGCACACGGAATATGAAATTACCGGGAGTAATTTCATTTCTGAAAGACTTGCCTATCTGAGCAACGCCGAAAGGTACTTTTTTACGGCTTGTTCTCTGGATATTGGCGAAGTTGACAAAGATACCCTGAGCGGTTTCGGGACGGAGATACAATTCATTTTTACTGTCCTCTGTAACGCCCTGAAAAGTTTTGAACATGAGATTGAATTGACGAATATCAGTGAAATTATGTTTACCGCAGTTGGGGCAGGGGATAGACTTTTCTTTTATATAGTCCATCATCTGTTCATTAGACCAGCCTGCAACATTAGTGCCGTCAAAGTCCTCAATGAGATTATCGGCACGGTGACGGGTTTTGCACTCACGGCAATCCATGAGCGGATCGGAAAATCCGCCGAGATGTCCGGAAGCAACCCATGTTTGCGGGTTCATGAGAATGGCGGAGTCAAGTCCGACATTGTATTTATTTTCCTGCACGAACTTTTTAAGCCATGCAGCCTTGATATTGTTTTTAAGAGCCGCACCCAAAGGACCGTAATCCCAAGTATTAGCCAGACCGCCGTAAATTTCGGAGCCGGGATATACAAAGCCTCTGCCCTTACAGAGTGCAACAATTTTGTCCATTGTTTTTTCAGTATTTTTCATTTTAAAATCACCCCTAAAGTTTTACTTGATTATTCTAACATATTTTTCATCATATTGCAAGAGAATTTTTTTAAAACATATTGTGGATTGCGAAAAAAATAGGTATAATACAATTAGCAATGTGCAATTAGCAGTGTGCAGTGTGCAATTATTATTACGGCTGATTATTTTCCAAATTAAAAAATCTTATGAAAGGGAATGAAGTAGCGGTTAGCAATCATTGCACATTGTACATTGCACATTGCACATTGAGAAGGGGGGGTGAATTTATAATGAAAAAAGTAGAAATATATACAGACGGAGCGTGCAGTGGAAATCCGGGAGCAGGGGGCTGGGGAACGATTTTAGTTTATAACGGTCACGAAAAGGAATTATCAGGCGGTGAGGCGAATACAACCAATAACCGCATGGAGATAATGGCAGTCATAGAGGGTTTGAAAGCTTTAAAAGAGCCGTGTGAGGTGACGCTGACAAGTGATTCACAGTATGTGTGTAATGCAATTACAAAGGGGTGGGCGAAAAGCTGGAAAAAGAACAACTGGATAAAGAGTGATAAAACGCAGGCAAAAAATGCGGATTTGTGGGAAGAGCTGTTAAAACTGCTTGCCGTTCACAAAGTCAATATTGTGTGGGTACGTGGACACAACGGACACCCCTATAATGAAAGATGTGATAAATTAGCCGTTGAACAGTCACAAAAATACAAGTAAAAAAAGGGTGTAGGGTGGTGTATAGTTTTACAGTACTTTTTATATATTTTTCGGGTTTGAATTTTTTACACGAAAGGTATAGAAAACCCTTCACCACCCTACACCCTTTCTTTAAAAGAAATATAAACTGTGCAATCGATTGCACAAAATGTAAAGTCGACTATACATTTTTCCAAAAACAGCCAAAATGTACAGCCGACAAAATCATTGCTCATTCCTAATTCCTAATTGCTTTTTGAGGTATTTTCCTGTATAAGATATTTCACTTTCGGCGATTTCTTCGGGAGTGCCTGTGGCGATAACTTCACCGCCTCCGTCACCGCCCTCCATGCCTAAATCTATGATATAATCAGCGGTTTTTATCAAGTCGAGATTATGCTCTATTACAACAACGGTATTACCGTCATCAGCGAATTTCTGCAAAACATTGATAAGCCTGTGAACGTCAGCAATATGAAGTCCCGTTGTAGGCTCATCAAGAATATACATGGTTTTGCCTGTGGAACGTTTTGAAAGCTCTGTTGCAAGCTTGACACGCTGAGCCTCACCGCCTGAAAGCGTTGTTGCAGACTGTCCCAATTTTACATAACCCAGACCGACATTTTTCAGGGTATTGAGTTTTACGGAAATTTTCTGATGATTGGCGAAGAAGTCGCAGGCTTCATCAACGGTCATCTCCAGCACGTCATAAATGGATTTGCCCCTGTACTTCACGGCAAGCGTTTCACGGTTATATCTCTTTCCACCGCACACTTCACACGGTACATAAACATCTGATAAAAAGTGCATTTCTATTTTGACAATGCCGTCACCCTGACAAGCCTCACATCTTCCGCCTTTGACGTTAAATGAAAATCTGCCTGCATTAAAGCCGTGCATTTTAGCGTCTGTTGTCTGAGCGAAAAGCTCTCTTATATCTGTAAAAACGCCTGTATAAGTGGCAGGATTGGAACGGGGCGTTCTGCCGATAGGGGATTGATTTATATCAATCACTTTGTCAAGATTTTCAATGCCTGTTATTTTCTCACACTGAACGGGCAGAGGTCTTGCACCGTTGAGGTCGCTTGCAAGCTGTTTATAGAGAATTTCATTGACAAGTGAAGATTTTCCCGAACCCGATACACCCGTTACACATATAAATTTCCCCAAAGGAAATTCAACATCTATATTTTTGAGGTTGTTCTGGCAAGCACCGAAAATTTTAAGTGATTTTCCGTTGCCGTCACGTCTTTTTTCAGGAACGGGAATGGAAAGTTTTCTGCTTAAATAAAGACCTGTCAGAGAGCGGTCACATTGTTTTATATCGTCAACAGAGCCTGCACAGACAAGCTCACCGCCGTTGATACCTGCACCCGGACCTATATCTATGATATAATCAGCCGAATACATAGTATCTTCATCATGTTCGACTACAATAACCGTATTGCCCAAATCACGCAGATTTTTTAAAGTTGCAATCAGCCTGTCATTGTCACGCTGATGTAAGCCGATGCTTGGCTCGTCAAGAATATATAAAACACCCGACAATGCAGAGCCGATTTGAGTGGCAAGGCGTATTCTCTGACTTTCACCGCCTGAGAGAGTGCCTGCCGACCTTGACAGCGTTAAATAGGACAATCCCACGCTGTCGAGAAAGTGCAGACGGCTTTCAATTTCCTTTGTAATGGAGCTTGCAATGAATTTATCACGCTCGGAGAGAACGGCATTTTTTGTAAATTCAATCGCCTGACTTATCGACATATCGCAGAATTCGCTTATATTCATATTCCCGACAGTCACGGCAAGGCTTTCAGGGGAAAGCCGCTTTCCCTTGCACTCGTCACACGGAACGGCTGACATATAGCTTTCAATTTCAGATTTCACCCAATTACTTTGAGTTTCACGGAAACGCCTTTCCAGATTATTTATAATTCCCTCAAATTCCGTATAGTAAGTTCCCGAACCGTATTCATTTTTGCGGTGAACGGTGATTTTTTCGCCTTTCGTGCCGTACAGGAGAATAGCAAGTATATCTTCGGGGAGGTCTTTTATGGGAGTGTCAAGGGAGAATTTGTATTTTTCCGCAAGGGCTTCAAAATACATCGTTGCAATAGTGCTTCCCTCCATAGCCCAGCCACTGCCCTTAATAGCCCCCTCACGCACGGATTTTGTCCTGTCAGGGATAATCCTGTCAATGTCAATCTGCATGAATACCCCCAAGCCTGTACACTTTTTACAAGCCCCATAGGGATTATTGAAAGAAAACATTCTCGGACTTAATTCATCAATGCTTATATCATGTTCGGGGCAGGCATAATTCTGAGAAAAGAGAATATCTTCACCGCCCTGCACGGCGACTATAATAAGACCGCCTGATAATTTTGAGGCAGTTTCAATGGAGTCTGCAAGCCTTGAGCGGATTTCGGGCTTAATAACAAGCCTGTCTATGACGATTTCAATATTATGCTTTTTATTCTTTTCAAGCTTGATTTCCTCTGATAAATCATAAATAATCCCGTCTGCACGCACACGCACAAAACCGCT
>DBXL01000202.1:30469-31808 GCA_002309275.1 Ruminococcaceae bacterium UBA1213
TTCGTACCGACAGGCATTTCAAGCACTTTGTCAACGATTTGGTCAACCGTCTGCTGTTTAATTTCACGGTTGCAAATCGGACAATGGGGAATGCCGATTCTTGCATACATCAGTCTTAAATAGTCGTAAATTTCCGTAACAGTGCCGACAGTGGAGCGGGGATTTTTGGAAGTAGTCTTTTGGTCAATGGAGATAGACGGAGAAAGCCCGTCAATGCTATCGACATCAGGCTTATCCATCTGACCGAGAAACATTCTTGCATAAGACGAAAGCGACTCCACATAACGTCTTTGACCTTCTGCATAGAGGGTATCGAATGCAAGGGAGGACTTTCCCGAACCTGATAAACCTGTAATAACAACGAGTTCATCTTTGGGGATTTCCACGTTGATATTTTTCAAATTATGCTCTCTTGCACCCCTTACAGTAATTTTTTTAAAAGCCATTATATTCAATGTGCAATGTGCAATTAGCAATGTGCAATGAAATGCTGACTGCCATTGCTTTTCCTTTCATAAGATTTTTGTTTAAAAAGGAGTGCCTTTTACAGCACTCCTTAAAAATTTTATTTATCATCTTTGGGTACGTCATGGAAAACAATTTCTTCACCGTCATCAATATCTTTACTGTCAATTTCGATATTGTCAGTATTTTCGGAAGTTTCAGACGGAAGTTCTTTTATTGTGCTGACAGGGTGTTCATCTGTTTCATCTTCGTCATCATCATCGACTTCGACTTCAATAGGAATTTCCCTGTTTTCCACAGCGGCAATAAACTGTTCACCTGACATTTTCTCATGCTCAAAGAGGAATTGTGCAACTCTATGAAGTTCGTCTGTATGGTCTTTGAGAATTTTTTCGGTCTTTGCATAGCCGTCTGTAATATAATCCTTGACTTCTTCATCAATGGCAGCGGCGGTTTTTTCGGAATAGGGCTTTCCGCCGAACTCTGTACCAAGGAAAGTATCATTTTCAGATGAATAGTTGATGGGACCAAGTTTACTGCTCATGCCGTACTTGGTAATCATTGATACAACGAGCTGAGTGGCACGTTCAATATCGTTGGAAGCACCTGTTGAAATATCGCCGATAATAAGTGCTTCAGCGACACGTCCACCGAGAAGAACAATGATTTCTTCAAGCATTTCGGTTCTTGAACGATAAGACTTATCTTCTGACGGCAAAGACATGGTAAAACCGCCGGCCATTCCACGAGGAATGATAGAAATTTGATGAACGGGGTCCTGAGTGGGACAATAGAAAGTTGCGATTGCATGACCTGCCTCATGGTAGGCAGTAAGTCTTTTTTCATGGTCTGACATGACACGGGATTTCTTTTC
>DBXL01000202.1:31854-35662 GCA_002309275.1 Ruminococcaceae bacterium UBA1213
TCTTTTCTTGCGGCAAGGAGAGCGGCTTCATTGAGTAAGTTTTCAAGGTCCGCACCTGTAAAGCCTGCGGTAGATTTTGCGATAACTTTGAGTTTTACATCAGGGGCAAGGGGCTTGCCTTTTGCATGAACTTTGAGTATTTCTTCACGGCCTTTAATATCAGGTCTGCCGACCATGACTTGACGGTCGAATCTGCCGGGACGGAGGAGAGCGGGGTCAAGTACATCGGGGCGGTTAGTAGCTGCTATCATGATAACACCCTCATTGGCACCAAAACCGTCCATTTCAACGAGTATCTGGTTGAGAGTCTGTTCACGTTCATCATGACCGCCGCCGATACCGCCTGCACCACGTTTTTTGCCGACAGCATCAATTTCATCTATGAAGATGATACAGGGAGAACTTTTTTTAGCCTGCTCAAAGAGGTCACGCACACGTGACGCACCAACACCGACAAACATTTCAACGAAATCTGAACCCGAAATCGAGAAGAACGGCACGCCTGCCTCACCGGCAACAGCTCTTGCAAGGAGAGTTTTACCGGTACCGGGAGGTCCTACAAGGAGAACGCCTTTAGGAATTCTTGCACCGAGTTCATTGTATTTTTTNNGGGTCTTTGAGGAATTCAACAACTTCCTGAAGTTCTTCTTTTTCCTCGTCAGCCCCTGCGACATCTTCAAAAGTAGTTTTTCTTTTTTCGTCACTGAGATTTTTAACCTTGGCTTTGCCGAAACCGAACTGTTTACCGACATCACCGAAACTTCCGGAGAATTTACGCATGATGTATATCCAGACACCGATAAAAGCACCGATAAGAATAATATTGGGGAGGAGTTCCAGCCAGATAGAATTGTCGGAAGCCTGTTTCCAGGTATATTTCATAGGCTTGTCAGAATTTTTCTTGTTATACTGTTCGACATATTCATCAATGGAGTCGATGAAAAGGGAAATGCTTGCAACGGAAGTTTCAATTTCCGTCTTACCCTCATATTTTTCATTGAGTTTCAATTCAAGTTTGCCGGAGCCGAAATCAAGTTTATATTCTGTAACCTTGTTGTCCTTAAAGAGATACACTATATCGGAAGTAGGATATTCTTTTTTAGGCTGGGTAGAAAAGAGAATGCCTATTATGAGAATAAACACGATTGGTATGCCCAGACAGATAATCAAATTGCGGATAGTTTTCTTGTTGTCCAAATCAGTTTCACTCCTTGTTTATGAATAGATTTCAGGTTTAAGTACACCGACATAGGGCAGATTCCTGTATTTTTCGTCATAGTCAAGTCCATAGCCGACAATAAAAAGATTGTCAATAGTAAAGCCGGTGTAGTCGGCAGTGATAGGTTTTTCACGTCTGTCGGGCTTGTCGAAAAGCACGCATAATTTAACACTGTTTGCCCCTTTTGAGAGGATATAGTCCTTGAGCAGATAGAGAGTATTGCCGGTATCAAGAATATCCTCGATGATAAGGACATCTTTGCCGGTGACATCTTCGGAGAGGTCTTTTTTTATGTTGATTTTTCCGGAGGACACGGCAGAGCTTCCATAGCTTGAAGCTGCCATAAAGTCAAATTTGCAGAGATCAAGTTTTCTTGTGAGGTCTGCAAAGAACATCACACTGCCTTTTAGTATTCCCACAGCTATCATAGATTTTCCCTTGTAGTCACTGTTAATTTTTCCGGCAAGTTCATTGACTTTTTCATTCAGTTGTTTCTGGTCTGCGATGATTTCAAGAATATCACTGTTCATTTCAAATTCCTTTCATATTTTTTCTGATGAGATAACGGCAATATTTTGAGAATTGCCCTTTACAGAGGACTTTTCGGAAACTCCGATACCCTCTATCCATAAAATTTGCGAGCCGTCCGCAAGCATAAGGATTCCGTCACGTTCTTCACGGGGAATTTTCAGTTCAATAAAAAGCTTTTTAACAGATTTGGTAACATTTCTTTTTAAAGGCTGAAAGACATCACCTTGTTTTCTCGTGCGAAAAACCGCTGACAATGGTATTGTATCACAATCGACTGAATTATGAAACAGGAATTTATCAAATTTTTTACGATTATGAAAAGTGTCTTGATTTATGCTTGAAAGTGAAATTTTTTTGTTGTTAATAAACAAGGTTTTTTGACAATTCCATTGTACACTTTGTGCAGAGGTGACAGGCATTTTTTTGACGATACGGAAAAATCCCTGTGAGGACACGGCAAAAACATTGTTTTTTATCTCAACCGCACCATTATTATACACGATTTTTTTGATAAGTTCAATATGTTTTGCTTCGGGAGAAACGGAGTTTTTTTGGCACAGAATGATAATGGCTCTTGAAAGTACGGCTTTATCCAATTTTTGCAGTTCGGATATTTGATAGCCTTTATCGGTAAGGCAGGAGGAAAGGGCATTTTCTGCACAGTTGTCCATAAAGTCAACCGTTTCTTTCATGCGTTCCGTCAAGCCTGAGATATTGTTTTCAAAAGCGGGATTGATTTTTTTAAGTACGGGTATAATGTCAAGGCGGATTTTGTTTCTTGTATATTCGTCAGTTAAATTGGTGCTGTCGGTGACGTAGGAAATATGATTTTCCTTGCAGTAATTTTCTATATCCGTTCTCGTGCATTCGATAAGAGGGCGGATAATATTATCCCTGACGGGAGGAATTCCGCATAAACCTGCCGTACCGCTTCCTCTTGCCAGATTAAAAAGTACCGTTTCGGCATTGTCGGAGGCGGTATGTGCAGTGGCAATTTTGGCATGGAGCATATCGGCAGTTTTGGCAAAAAAGCTGTATCTTATATCACGCCCGCATTGTTCTGTACTTTTCTTTTGTTTAAGAGCCTCGCCCCTGACATCTGCATGGAGGATATACAAAGGCACATCAAGACTTTTGCAGAATTCACCGGCAAATTTTTCATCTCTGTCAGCCTCTGCCCCTCTTAATTGGTGATTGATATGGCAGGCGGCAACGGTCAGATGAAATTTTTCCCTGACGGACACAAGAAAATGCAGTAAAGCACATGAATCCGCACCGCCCGAAAGTCCGACTACCACTTTATCATTTTGGGAAAGCATATTGTATTTTTGTACGGCTGAGAGTGCTTTAATGAACATCATTTACCTCCGAAGTGAAACGCATAAATTCTCCCTGCCAATGCAGAGGTACGGAACGGGTTTCACCATGTCTGTTTTTGGCAACGATACATTCACCATGATTGGAAACATCATTTGGTGACTGGTCGCTTTTATCTTTATAATAATCCTCCCTGTAAAGAAAAAGAACAATGTCTGCGTCCTGCTCAATAGAGCCGGAATCTCTCAGGTCAGAGAGCTGGGGCTTGTGTTCGGCACGCTGTTCGCTTGCACGGGAGAGCTGAGAAAGGGTTATCACAGGCACATTCAGTTCTTTGGCGAGAATTTTCAAATCTCTTGTAATTTCCGAAACCTCCTGCACATGATTGTTATTAGCCCTTGCCGGCTTCATGAGCTGGAGATAGTCTATAATAACAAGGTCAAAGCCTTTAATTTTTTTCAGTTTGGCTTTTATTTCGGGTACAGTAATATTGGAACTGTAATCTATATACAATTCAGCCTTGCTGAGCACATCACCGGCTTCAATAAGCCTTTGCCATTCTTCATTGGAGAGTTTGCCGGTACGGAGCTTTGTGCCGGGAATGAGCCCCTCTGTTGAAAGCAGACGTGCGGCAAGCTGTTCTTTACTCATCTCAAGGGAGAAGAATGCAACTTTCTTTTTGCACTTCATAGAAACATAGCTTGCGATATTAAGAGCAAAACTTGTTTTGCCCATGCCGGG
>DBXL01000202.1:35759-47706 GCA_002309275.1 Ruminococcaceae bacterium UBA1213
GTTTCAAATATGGCATATTTAAGCTGTTCCAGACCGCTGCTGTCACGGTGGTCACGAATATCAAATATTTTTTTCTCAGCGGAGTCTATGAGCTTGTTGGCACTTCCTCCGCTGTTCTTGAATGTATAGTCGATGATTTCCCTTGCAGTGAGTATAAGCCTCCTTGCAAGATATTTTTCCCTTACCATGAATATATAATCATCTATTGCAGAGATAACAGGCACTTCGTCAACGATTCCTGCAAGATATATTTTAAGCTGTTCGTGGGAATAATTTGACAGTTCCTTCATTTTTGCAAGGACAGTCACATAATTCACTGACATATTGACTGTAAAAAGTTCCGTCATTGCATTGTATATATCTCTGTTGATGGGGATATAGAAGTAATCGCTTGAAGGTATTTTTTCCATAACAACAGATATATTTTCAGGTTCTATTATGATGGAGGCAAGCAGAGCCTGTTCCGAATCAGGATCACATGGCATATCGTCCTGTACTCCCATATCCATCATTTCATTATTCATACTTTCACTTCCTTTTCTTGTAAGAGAAAATTAAAAATTGAAAACGTCAAATCATTATTTCTAACAATTTTTCGTTTCCAATTTTTATTTCAAAATCAGTTTGTTTCTTCAACGACCTTTACATTGAGTTCGGCAGAGATACCGGTATAAAGCTTGACTTCACATTTATAAGTGCCGAAAGCCTTTATATCACTTTCAAGAATAACTTTTCTCTTGTCAACGGCAAGACTGAATTTCTTTTTGATTTCATTGGCGATTTCCTTGCTTGTGACCGAACCGAAAAGCCTTCCGCCCTGACCGGCTTTTGCCGTCATAACGAGCGTCTGACCGGAAAGTTTTTTGGCATTTGCCTGAGCTTCGGCAGTTTCAACGGCGATTTTGTGCAGTCTGGATTCCTCTGCATTTTTGAGTTCATTGAGAGCCTGGGCATCAGCCTCTTTTGCAAGCTTTCTCGGCATGAGAAAATTTCTTGCATAGCCGTCTGACACGTTGACTAATTCGCCTTTTTTTCCTGTACCCTTTACGTCCTGTAACAATACTACTTTCATAAAATTTTTCCTCTTTTCTTTAAATATTGTTTTTATAATTGCACATTGCACATTGCACATTGCACATTGCTAATTGCTAATTGTATTAAGGTCGAGGTCGTTGATGATGGAAACAAGTCTTTCTCTTGCTTCGGCAATGCTGACATCTTCCATTTGACAGGCAGCCATAGTCTGATGACCGCCGCCGCCAAGAGATTCCATGATAACCTGCACATTGAGGTCGCCGAGAGAGCGGGCAGAAATATTGACAGTTTTGCCTGTTTTGTACATGACAAAGGAGGCTTTGACATTTTCTATTCCGAGAAGTTCATCAGCGGCTTGTGCAGAAGCGATTCTTATATCGGGAGTAGCCTCGTCTGCACAGGCGATGGCACAGTAATTGAAAATTTCCGCATCACTGACGAGCTTATATTTAACTTTATAGGTATCTATGGAGTTAGAGAAAAGACGTTTTACCTCAACGGTATCTGCACCATTTTTTCTGAGGTAGGCAGCGGCTTCAAAAGTCCTGACACCTGTACGCAGAACAAAATTTTTGGTATCCAGCATGATACCCGAAAGCATGGCTTCACTTTCAAGACGGCTTGGAGGCTCACTGCTGAGATACTGTATCAATTCCGCCGTCATCTCACAGGCAGATGAAGCATACGGCTCATGGTAGAATACAACCGCATTGTCTATATGATTTACCATCATTCTATGATGGTCTATGACAACGACTCTTTCAGAGCGTTCATAGACAGCCCTCGATTCCAGAAAATTGGGTGAATGGGTATCCACGATGATAAGCAGGGAGTGTTCGTCCATTATATCAAGTATTTCGCTCTCCGTTTTGAAAATGCTTTCAAAGCCTGCTTTTTCAAAGCTTGCGACAAGCGGTTTGGCGAGAGTCTGCTGACGGTTGATACAGATATAAGCGGTTTTTTTCAGTCCCTTTGAAACGGAACTCCACATTCCTATGCAAGCCCCGACAGCATCAAGGTCTGAATACCTGTGTCCCATGATGATGACATTGCTGCTGTTTTTGACGTGGGTGATGAGAGAGCCTGCAATAACTCTTGTACGGACTTTATCACGTTTTTCGACACCCTTTGAAACACCGCCGAAAAACTGGTATTCCTCCGACTGCTTGACGGCAACCTGGTCGCCGCCTCTGCCGAGAGCGATTTCAAGAGCCTGTCTTGCCCAGAGTTCATTTTCTTTAAAAGTCTTGCCGCCGTGACCTACGCCTATTGAGATAGTCGCATTGACACGCTCATTGATTTTGATTTCACGAATATCTTCAAGAACCTTGAATTTTTCTTCCATGAATTTTTTGATATATCTTTCTTCCATGACGACAATATATCTGCCGCCTGAAATTTTCTTGTAAAAGCCCGTTGTAGAGGCAACCCATCTTACAATGGTCTGTTCAACGGAAACGGTGACTTGACTGGCTTTTCCTTCTTCGGTCTGACGTTCCAGCTCTTCTTTGTTGTCGAAAGTGACGATAGCCACAACAGGTCTTGAAGAGATGTATTCATCGGAGTTGGACTTGTATAAATCGTTGTCTATGAAATACACGATAGCCCCCGAACCGCTTTTTACGCCGAATACAACATACCATTTATCATTTCTTTTGGTATCCGTACCTCTGTCACTGAAGATAGTGTGAATATCGTGACCGCTGAGGTAATCTGTCAGAGGTGCAGAAATGGGACTTTCACCGCTGCATATCAATTCCCCGAAACGCTTGTTGACGGTAATAATCTCGTTGTTTTCACCGATAACGGCAGCCGCACAGCCGATATTTTCAATTTTGGTTTTACCCTCGTCATCAATGGCATGAACGGCATTGATAAAAATCTGAGAGATATAATGCCGCAGTCTGAATGCACTCAGCCCCACAACAAGCATTGCACTCAGTGAAAGCAGGAATTCACCGATAAAAATAAATTTATTCCACCAGAATGATATGACAGCCATGGCAAACATGACGATTACCAATATCAGAAAAAGAGGTGTTATAAAATTAGTATTTTTTTTCAACCTTACTCACCAACTTCTTGCAAGTCAGACCTCCATAATGACAGGAAGTATCATAGGACTTCTTCTTGTTTTGTCGTAAATCATTTTGGAAAGGTCATCTTTAATTGCAGTCTTTATGACGCTCCAGTCATAAACCCCTTGAAAACGGCAGTCATCAAGCGTTTCTGTCACAACGTCTTTTGCCTCGTCCATGAGAGGCTCGCTTTCTTTGACATAGACAAAGCCCCTTGAAACGACATCAGGACCGGCAATAATATGTCTGTCACTGCTGTCGAGGGTGACAACGACTACAATAAGACCGTCTTGTCCAAGATGTTTTCTGTCACGCAGGACAATACTGCCGACATCTCCCACGCCCAGACCATCTACAAGCACATTTCCGGCAGGTATGCTGGGGAGCTGCTTCATACGTTCCTTGCCGAGTTCAACTACATTTCCTATGTCACCGATAAATATATTTTTTCTCGGTATGCCCATTGAAACAGCGAGGTCGGCATGTTTGACAAGGTGTTTTTGTTCGCCGTGAACGGGAATGAAATATTTTGGTTTGGTAAGTCCCTGAATCAATTTCAGTTCCTCCTGACAGGCGTGTCCGGATACGTGCACTTCATACATTGATTCATATACGACTTTACAGCCGTGTTTCATAAGGTCATTGACGATTTTGCTTACCATTTTTTCATTTCCGGGAATGGGATTGGCAGATATGATAATAAAATCTCCCGGACCTACTTCTACTTTTCTGTGTTCGGAGGAAGCCATTCTCGAAAGAGCAGACATGGGTTCACCCTGACTGCCTGTCGTGACAAGCACGATTTCTTCATTGGCATATCTTTCAAGCAGGTCTATATCTATGATAAGTCCGTCATCCGCCTTGATATAGCCGAGTTCCATCGCTATATTCATATTGTTTACCATGCTTCTGCCGGAAAAAGCAACTTTTCTGCCATGTTTTTTGGCACAGTCAAGAATCTGCTGTATGCGACCGATATTTGAAGCAAAAGTGGCAATAATGATACGGCTTTTTTCAGCCTCTTTAAAGAGGTGGTCAAAAGTTTGTCTTACTTTCTGTTCGGTCATGGTATAGCCCGGTCTTTCGGCATTGGTGGAGTCTGCCATAAGGGCAAGCACGCCATGATTACCGAGTTCGGCAAATCTGGCTAAATCAATCATACCGTCTGTTGTGGGGGTGCAGTCTATTTTAAAGTCGCCCGTATGCACGATTGTACCTGCAGGGGTGTGTATGGCAATACCCACAGAGTCGGGTATGGAGTGATTGACGTGTATGAACTCTATCGACATACAGCCGAGTTTGATTCTCTGACCGGGTTTGACGCTGTTCAATTTAGCCTTGCTTTGCAGGGCATGTTCTTTGAGCTTGCTTTCAACAAGTCCGAGCGTAAGGGGAGTGCCGTATATGGGAAAATTGACCTTTCTCATAAGATAGGGCAAAGCACCGATATGGTCCTCATGTCCGTGAGTGAGAACAATGCCTTTAATTTTTTCCCTGTTTCTCTCAATGTAGGTGAAGTCGGGGATTACCATATCCACGCCGAGCATTTCTCCGTCAGGAAAAGCCATACCGCAGTCAAGCAGAAACATATCATTGTTGCATTCAAACAGAGTCATATTTTTTCCGATTTCATTAAGACCGCCTAAAAACGTAATTTTCACAGAATAATCCGTTGGTTTGGAATAATTTCTTTTTGACTGGAAGTCGTTTCTTTTGGAAAAAGTGTTGTCAGATTTTCTGATAGGCGGCACAAAGCTGCCAAACTGCAGTTTTTTATTGCTGTCAGTTTTGGTTTTTGAGAAAGCCTGTCTGCCGTTTTTAGCAGAAAAGCCCCTGCCTTTTCTGCTTTCGGGCAAATTTCTCCTATTAAATTCAGTTATCACTGTATTACCTCCGATATTTAAAATTTTTTTCCGAACACAATTATATAATTTATTTTACTATTGCAAGACCGTTTTGTCAATCTATTTTTCAGAATGTAAAAATAGTATGTTAAAATAAAACTTAAAAAAAGCTATTCAAAATCAGGAAAAGATATGATATAATATATGCATCAATAAGAGAAAGGACAGATTTTATGAAATTTGATGCACAGGATTGTGAGCTTGTTATGAAGAATCAGCTTACAGAAACAATCTTTGATTTCAGGCTGAAAAACAGGTATCTTGCAGACATGACAAAAGCAGGGCAGTTTGTACAGGTACTTGTACCGTCAAAGACCTTACGCAGACCTATATCCGTATGTGAAGTTGACGGGGATATTATCAGACTTGTATTTGAGATTCGTGGAGAGGGTACAGCCATACTTGCAGAAACAAAGGTCGGTGAAAAAATAAATATCATAGCCCCTCTCGGAAAAGGCTTTGACATTGACGAAAATAAAAAGACTGTTTTCATAGGCGGAGGAATAGGAGTTCCGCCGATGCTGTACAGTGCGAAAAAATGCGGTAAAAATGCTGTTGTAATCAATGGCTTCAGGAATAAAAGTGCCGTTATTCTTGAAGAAGATTTTAAGAAATTTGCAGGAAATGTCATCATAACGACAGATGACGGCACTTACGGCATACATGGATTTGTAACGGAACCGCTGAAAGAGTGTGTGAAAGATGCGGAAATGATATGTGCGTGCGGTCCCATGCCGATGTTAAGGAATATTGCAAAAATAGCAAAGGAAAATCATATTCCGTGTCAGGTATCCCTTGAACAGAGAATGGCTTGTGGAGTGGGAGCATGTCTGGGCTGTGCGGTGGCGGTTCTTGACGAAAACGGTCAGCAGACTTATAAACACGTCTGCAAAGACGGTCCTGTTTTCAATGCAGAGGAGGTTGTATTTTAATGGCAGATTTAAGCGTAAATATAGCAGGCGTTCACTTTAACAATCCGATTATAGCGGCTTCGGGTACAATAGGTTTTGGCAGGGAGTACAGTGAATTTTATCCGCTGAGTGTATTCGGTGGAATTTCCTGTAAAGGCACGACTTTGAAAGAGAGATTGGGAAATCCTCCGCCGAGAATTGCAGAAACGCCAATGGGAATGCTAAATGCAGTAGGCTTGCAGAATCCGGGTGTAGAACATTTTATAAAATATGATTTGCCGTGGCTCAGAGAGCAGAATACAGTAGTGATTGCAAACGTTGCAGGCAGTACACAGGAAGATTACTGTAAAATGGTGGAGATACTTTCCGAAACGGAAATTGACATGGTAGAACTGAATATATCCTGTCCGAATGTCAAAGAGGGGGGAGTGCAGTTCGGCACATCATGCGAATCTGTGGGAGCTATCACGAAGGCTGTAAGAAAATACTGTAAAAAACCGCTTATTATCAAGCTTTCACCAAATGTTGCAGATATAGCAAGCATTGCAAAGGCTGCTGAAAGCGAGGGTGCAGACGCTGTATCGCTTATCAATACCCTTACGGGCATGAGAATAGATATAAATACAAGAAAGCCGATAATAAAGAATGTCACAGGCGGAATGTCGGGACCGGCTGTATTTCCCGTTGCAGTGAGAATGGTATGGCAGGTAAAAAATGCAGTTTCCATTCCTGTAATAGGCATGGGCGGTGTAACGACTTGGAAAGACGCTGTTGAAATGCTGATGGCAGGAGCAGACGCTCTGCAAATCGGCACAGCTCTCTTTACAGATCCGTATGCTCCCGTGAAGATAACAGAAGGACTGAATCAATATCTTGACGAGCATAACATGAAGTCTGTAACAGAACTTACTCATACTGTAATCGTATAAATTCGGGGGAATGGAATTGACAAAGGTTATAATAGTCCGTCACTGTCAGGCAGAGGGAAATTTAAAAAGATTTTTTCAGGGAAGCATAGACACAGATATAACGGACTTGGGAAAAAGGCAGATTGAAAGTACAGCGAAACTGCTTTCAGGGGAAAAAATAGATGAACTGTATTCAAGTCCAAAGAAAAGGGCAATGAAAACGGCAGAGGGGATAAATATATATCACAAACTGCCGATAAAAATTGATGATGAGATAGTAGAGATAAATGCAGGAGATTGGGAAGGGGTGCTGCTTACGGAGATAGAAAAGCAATATCCCGAACAAATGGATAATTGGAGAAACAATCCCGCAAAATTCCATGCTCCCAACGGTGAAAGCATGGCGGAGGTATATGAGAGGGTGAAAAAGGCACTTTTGAGGATAGTTGCGGAAAATCCAAATAAAACGGTATGTATTGTATCGCATGGGTGTGCGATAAAGAATATGATGTGTTTTGCACACGGCTGGGAAGTCGATAATATAAAAGAAGTCCCTCTGGGTACAAATACATCTGTCAACATCGTTGCGTTTGACGAAAATTTAAAGCCGTCAATCCTTACAGAAAACTATACAGAACACATACCAATGAGCAATTAGCAATGCCGTTGATACGGCAAATGTAAAAAAATAGCTGCATTACTGTTTTTTTCAGGTAAAGACAGTAATGCAGCTTTATTATTTAATTGCACATTGCACATTGCNNATTGCTAATTGTGAAAGTGGCATTCATCGCAGTCGGTTGCCTTGCCGACGATAGGTTCGGGATCAATGCCTTTTTTAGTGTAGTAGTCGCTGAGGGCAGCTTTGATAGCCTGTTCTGCAAGCACCGAGCAATGCACTTTGACGGGCGGCAGACCGTCAAGAGCCTCCATGACAGCTTTATTGGTGAGTTTAAGGGCTTCTGAAATAGGCTTGCCTTTCACGAGTTCGGTTGCCATAGAGCTTGTTGCGATAGCTGCACCGCAGCCGAATGTTTTAAAACTCACGTCTGTGATAACGTCGTCTTCAACTTTGATGTACATTTTCATTATATCGCCGCATCTTGAATTGCCGACTTCTCCAATGCCGTCAGCATCGGGCATTTCACCGACATTTCTCGGATTAGCGAAATGATCCATAACTTTTTCACTGTAAGCCATTATGAATTCTCCTTTACAATTTTTTCCCAGAGCGGCGACATGGAACGCAGTCTTTCCACAATGGGTGGAATGGTTTTGATGATATAGTCAATATCTTCTTCGGTATTTTCATCACCGAAAGTAAGACGTAAAGAGCCGTGTGCAATTTCATGGGGCAATCCTATGGAAAGTAAAACATGACTTGGATCAAGAGAGCCTGAAGTGCAGGCAGAGCCTGATGAAGCACAAATGCCGTTTAAATCGAGCATTAAAAGGAGAGATTCACCCTCAATGCCCTCAAAGCACATATTGACATTTCCGGGCAGTCTGTGGAGTCTGTCGCCGTTGATATGTGAGCGGTCTATTTGAAGCAGATTTTCAATGAGCCTATCACGCATTTTTTCAAGACGAGCATTTTTTTCGGGAATTTTTTCAACAGCCTCTTTAAGAGCAGCAGCCATTCCCACGATACCGGGAGTATTTTCCGTACCTGCACGAAGTCCACGTTCCTGAGCACCGCCGTGAATGAGATTGGGCAGTTTTATGCCTTTTCTGACGTATAAAGCCCCCATGCCTTTTGGACCGTGAAATTTATGTGATGACATGGAAAGCATATCAATGCCCAATTCCTGCACGTCAACAGGGACATTTCCGACAGCCTGAACAGCGTCTGTATGAAAGAGAATGTTATGTTTATGGGCGACTTCTGCCAGTTCTTTAATAGGCTGGACAGTGCCTATTTCATTGTTGGCGAACATGATGGTAACAAGTGCGGTATCTTCACGGATAGCCTTTTCAAGCTCATCGGGACGGACAATGCCGTTTTCATGCACGTCAAGGAGAGTAACTTCAAAGCCGTGTTTTTCGAGGTATTCAAGGGTATGCAGAACGGCATGATGTTCAAATTTTGATGAAATAATATGTTTTTTATTTTTTCTTTCACCGAGTTCGGCAGCTCCTTTGATTGCCCAGTTATCAGCCTCACTTCCGCCTGATACAAAGAAAATAGTATTGGGTTTATCTGCATTGATACACTCTGCAATAACGGAACGGGCATTATCAACCGCTTTCTGGCTCTGACCGCCGAGTTTATAAAGGCTTGAAGCATTACCGTAGAATTCGGAAAAATATGGTTTCATAGCCTCAAACGCCGCAGGGGAAAGGCTTGTAGTGGCGGCATTGTCGGCATAAATAAATTTTGACAATTTTCTGACCTCATTTCATGATTGGATTTGCTTTTTTATTATACACCTGTTTTTTTGAAAAATCAATAGTATTTCTATATTTCATATAAAAATAATAGGAGTTATTTTTATAAAAGGCGGCTCAGATTTCTCCGAGCCGCCATAATGATTGCTGATTAGATATAGTTGTATGAGGGGTAGTGGAAGCCGTATTTGTTGCGGTAGCCGTCATTGGCATAGTCGCCATAGAGGAACATTTCAAGTTCATCAATTCTTCTGTAAAGGAGTCCGGAAAGGTGATAATTGCCTGAACGGGTGAACTGTGTCATATTGCTGATAAGGGAATTCTGATTTATTGCATTGAGGTCTTTTGCATACTGACCGCCGCCGGAAGAAGTGGATTTAAGATAAGAAGAACTGCAATAGCCTGTTTTTCCGGAGGAAGTTCTTACTTTATACCAGGAAGAGTTTGATTTATCAAGGACAGTTACTTTTTCACCGTATGACATGGTAGTGATGATACCTGAAGAGCCGGAGGCACTTTCACGCAGACGCAGACCGTCACTTGCATTCACGGTATAGATATTTGATGAGCCGGAATAGGTTGAGGGACAGTTTTTAATAACATTGGCAAGGTCACTTGAATTCATCCAGCCGGCACCGAGATTGAAAGTAAAGCTTGTGAGAGCGTCAAACTGATTCTGATTGAATTTGATTCCGTTTTTAATCAGGAAGTTATTCACAGAGGAAGTAAAGTCACCGCCGTTGAGCTTGCGGACAAGGAAAGCATAAGCTTCTGTTTTGGTAAGATTGTTGTAGAAGTGGTTGCCCTCCCATATAACACAGCCATAAGCAATGGTAAGATGGTCGGCAGCAAAGCGGTCATATAAAGCGGTAGAAATGAAGCCTTCTTTTTCACTGATGAATTTGATAACTTCATCAGTTGCATGAAGTGCATCGAGAGATGTTTCAGAGCGGCTCTTGTCAGTGATATAGACATATCCTACACCATCATCACAGGTACTCCATTTATTGTTTTTATTGGCATATGCAGTGAATTTGAAGTCACCGACCTGACTTGCCTTGAAAGCACCTTTCCAGACATAAGTATTGCCTTCTTCTGTTTTTCGGCTGGCGTTGACTTTAAGCAGCCTGTTGCCGAAATCCACATTGAAATAAAGGTCTTTAACAGATTTATCGGTAATAGCAACGAGAGTTACAGTTTGATTCAAAGTTGCCACATTGGGAGAAGAATATACAAATCTCACAGGGGCAGCCGCCTCAACGTTTACAATGCATATTGCTTTATTGCCGTAGCTGTCGGAATATGTAACAGCAGCTTTACCGGGATTTTTGGTAAGTATGAGTCCATTGGATACAGTTGCGATATTGCTGTCGGTTGTACTCCATGATGAACCGTTGTAGCCCTTGATAAGAATACTTTTTCCGGCAGTGGTGGTAACGCTGGAACGGGAAACTCTGACATTTCCGCTTGAAACGGAATAAACTTTTACAGTACATTTTGCAGAAATTTTTCCGGAAGTATCGGAAACGGTGATAACAGCTGTACCGGCAGAAAGACCGCTTATTTTTCCGTTGCGTACACCGGCAACTTTTTCATTGCTTGATGACCATTTGAGATTCATGGAAGAATTGGATTTATTGGCAGTCACGGTAAATGAAGAACCCGCATTAAGATTTACACTTGAATGTGAGAGGGTGACAGAATCTTTATTGATAACTGTTACCTTGCATACGGCAGTAACAACGTTTGTACTGTCATAAACTGTTATATTGGCATTTCCGGCAGAAACAGCAGTAACTTTTCCGTTGGCATCCACTTTTGCGACACTTGTATCAGACGACCTGAATCTGACGTGTTTAACACTTGTATTGGTATCGGCTTTCAAAGTAAATGCTTCACCGGTAATGAGAGTTTTGGAAGTATCGGAAAGAGTTATTTTTGTATAGTCTGTTTTCACAGCGGTAATTGTGCATTTAAGGGATTTTTTTGTTTTTGTATCGGTAGCGGTTATTGTTGCGGAGCCTGCTGCAACAGCGGTAACTTTTCCATTGGAATCCACTTTGATAGCCTTTGCATTGGATGTAGTCCAATTTACTGTACCCTGATTATTGGCAGCTTTAATTGTGTAAGAAGTGCCTACTGCAATTTGCCTTGCACCTATGGACAGCTTGAATTCAGATGAATTTGTTGTGACGGAGGTTTTCACTGTTGAGGTACCTGAAACATATTCCAGATAGTCTGTGCAGACATATCCCTTTGTACCGTCGGAGAGTTTTACATAAGCCCATGACGGACCGTAAAATCTTATTATATCGACTCTTGTATTCTGAGGAATGGTTTTGATTAAGTTATAACCGGTGCCTGCTCCCGTTCTTACATTCAGTGCTGCTGTTGTGATACCGTCTGTTGTAATATCAAGATAATCCGCATAACAATAGCCTGTTGTACCGTTGGAGAGCCTGACTTTTACCCAGCTATAACCGGATTTGTCGATAACCGTAACATTTTGATTTTCCTGAAGAACCGCTGTCACGCCATAATTAGTGCCTGCTCCCAGCCTTACATTGAGGTCGGAAGTTGTTTTGGCATAGATAGGCTCAGCAGCCGAAAATGCCGGTGAAAGAGCGTTTGCAGATGTTGTGATGAGTGCCGCACATGAGAGTACGGCGAGAGTTTTTTTGAAATTCATTGGTAATTCTATCTGCTACTCAAAATATGGACAA
>DBXL01000009.1:0-4993 GCA_002309275.1 Ruminococcaceae bacterium UBA1213
GAAAAACGGTTTTGCGTGTGAAGCGGTCAGGGCATTGATAGAATATCTTAAAGATCATATGAATATCAGGCATTTTGTGGCACACTGCGATTCACGGAATATCCCGTCTTACAGGCTTATGGAAAAAATAGGTATGAAAAAGACTGCCGAAAGCTATGACAGACGAAACAAAAATTCTGCGGAAATCGGCACGGAATATCAATATGAATTGTTTGTTTAGGAGTATTTTATGAATGAAAATGATATTTTCAAGAATATTGAAACAGCCCAAAAATATCTTGCAAAATTCCACTTGCTTTTGCCTGAAAACAAAATTGTTTTTGACTGCTGTTATTTTCCGCCGTTTGCGGAGAAAGCATTTTATGCACAGGTGTTTTGTGAAAATAACCAATATAAAGCACATTGTGCTTGCACATATTACGCTGATTTTTGGGGCTTGGAAAGTTGTTCACAGACGTTTCAAACTGTTGAATCGGCTGACAAACATAGTGCAAAGGTCGGCAACGTGATATGCAAGATATTGACACTTGATTCTGAATTGACAAATGACTTGATAAAAACTGCCGAAAAATGTGAAAGTGTATATAATGAAATTTGCATTGACGGAGTTTCGGCTTTTATAAGGATATTTCCTGAAAAAAAATTGTTTTTGCTTAATATGAATGATGATAGAATACTTTGTAAATTAAATGATGTTTTTAAAGAAATGTAAACTAAAAGCGGAGCATTTATTTGTTCCGTTTTTTTATCTGCCAAAAAATACAATGTATTTTTTGTAGAGTTTTATATGGAAAATATCTTGAAAAACAGTGGATTTTTATTGCAATTTGTGATAGGATTTAGTCAAAGAAAATTTTACGGAGGTGCAGTAAACCATGAAAGGCAGATTTTTAAAGAAAATTCTTTCCGTGACAATGGCACTGGCTGTGACGGCAGGAATGATGTGCATTGGTGCAGTGACGGCAAGAGGGGCAGAAGTAGATGTTGTACCGCTTAACGCCGTGCAGAAACTCACAAACAATTCAACCATCTCGTCAACGCTCATCTCAAAAGGCGAAACCCTCACGGTCAATGCACAGGCAGGCGGAGGACAGGGCGGTTATACCTATGCGGTGCTTTACAGGAAGAAAACCGATAAAGACTGGACGGTCAGACAGGGCTACAAGGATAATGCAACGATTATAGTAAAGCCTGCCAAAGATACGGATTATGACGTGTGCGTAAAGGTAAAGGACATCAGCGGGACGATTGCCAAAAAATTCTTTGAAATAAAGGTCAACCCCAAATTGCAGAATGATTCCGCCATCTCAAAGACGACCATAAGACAAGGCGACACCGTGACGGTCACGGCAAAAGGTACAGGCGGTGTGGGAAATTATACCTATGCCGTGCTGTATAAAAAGCAGTCCGATAAAAGCTGGACGGTCAGACAGGGCTACAAGGATAATGCAAGAATTCTTGTCAGACCTGCAAAAGCAACGGAATACAGTATCTGCGTGAAGGTAAAGGACGAACACGGGATTATTGCAAAGAAATTTTTCACTGTAAATGTAAGGGACTATGTGAAAGATGTAATAAATCTTGTCAATGCGGAAAGGCAGAAAGAAGGTATTTCTCCGCTGAAAGAAAACAAAACTTTATCGGAAGCCGCACAGAAAAGGGCAGAGGAAATTTCGGAACAGTTTGAGCATACACGCCCCGACGGAACATTATGTTTTACCGTACTTAATGAATATGGTATAAAATTCTGGGGGGCAGCCGAAAATATAGCGGCATGGCAGTCTACTCCCGAAAGTGTTATGAATACATGGATGAACTCCGACGAGCATAAAAGCAATATCCTCAATACATCAATGACAGATATAGGCGTAGGGCTTTACGAGAAAAACGGCAGAAAATACTGGGTACAGCTTTTTATAAAATCGGCATGAGTGAAAGAATATCCGTGAAATGCAGACAAAAGCATTTTGCGGATATTATTTTTGTAAAAATATTATTAAAAACTATTGTAATGTCAATAATATTTGTGTTATAATTACTGTAAATAATCTTACAGGGAGGAATATAAATGACAATAACCAATGATATTAAATATGCAGGAGTGAACGACCATAATGTTGACTTGTTCGAGGGACAGTATATTGTACCGAATGGAATGGCTTATAATTCTTATGTAATAGTTGATGAAAAAGTTGCGGTTATGGATACAGTTGACCGCAAGTTCAAGCATGAGTGGCTTAATAACCTTGATGATGTACTTGAGGGAAGAAAGCCTGATTATCTGATTGTTCAGCATATGGAACCCGACCATAGTGCCAATATCATGAGTTTCATGGAAAACTATCCTAATGCAGTGATTGTTTCCAGTGCAAAGGCTTTTGCAATGATGGGCAATTTTTTTGGCACGCAGTTCGAGGACAGAAGAATTGTTGTCAAAGAGGGAGATACTCTTGCACTTGGTGAACATACTCTTGCATTTGTGGCAGCACCTATGGTACATTGGCCCGAAGTAATCATGACTTATGATACAAAGGATAAAGTGCTTTTCTCGGCTGACGGCTTCGGAAAATTTGGTGCATTGGACGTTGAAGAGGACTGGGCTTGTGAGGCAAGAAGATATTATATAGGAATCGTTGGAAAGTACGGTGCACAGGTACAGGCTGTACTTAAAAAAGCCGCTAAACTTGACATTCAGACCATTTGTCCATTGCATGGACCTGTACTTTCGGAGAATCTGGGCTATTACATAGACCTTTATAATACATGGTCAAGTTATGGTGTAGAGAGTGACGGTATTATGATAGCTTATACATCTGTTTACGGAAATACAAAAAAAGCTGTTGAGATACTGGCAGAAAAGCTCAGAATGAAAGGCTGTCCGAAAGTGGTTGTCAGCGACCTTGCAAGAGAGGATATGGCAGAATGTGTTGAAGATGCTTTCAGATATGGCAGAATTGTATTTGCAACGACTACATATAATGCAGATATATTTCCGTTCATGCGTGAATTCATAGAACATCTTACAGAACGCAATTTCCAGAACAGGACAGTTGCATTTATAGAGAATGGTTCATGGGCACCGATGGCGGCAAAAACTATGAAGAAAATGCTGGAGGGCTGTAAAAACCTGACTTATGCCGATACGACAGTAAAAATAACATCTGCCCTGAATGCAGAAAGCAGTGAACAGCTTGAGAAATTAGCAGATGAACTTTGTCAGGATTACCTTGCACAGCATGATGAAACAGCTAATAAAAATGACATGACAGCACTGTTTAATATTGGTTACGGCTTGTATGTGATAACCTCGAATGACGGTAAAAAGGATAACGGCTTGATTGTCAACACGGTTACTCAGGTGACAAATTCCCCCAATAGAATTGCCGTTTGTATTAACAAGCAGAACTATTCCCACCATGTCATTCAGCAGACAGGCATAATGAATGTCAACTGCCTTTCCGTTGATGCACCTTTCAGCGTGTTTGAGAATTTCGGATTCCAGAGCGGCAGAACTGCGGATAAATTTGCGAACTGCACGCCCCTGCATTCAGATAATGGGCTTGTATTCCTTCCGAAATACATCAATTCCTTCATGTCGCTTAAAGTGGAACAGTATATAGACATGGATACTCACGGCATGTTCATATGCAGTATTACAGAGGCAAGGGTTCTTTCCGACAGGGAAACAATGACTTATACATACTATCAGAACAATGTAAAGCCGAAGCCTCAGACTGACGGCAAAAAAGGCTGGGTATGCAAGATATGCGGCTATGTATATGAAGGCGAAGAACTGCCCGAAGACTTCATATGTCCTCTTTGCAAGCACGGTGCAGCAGACTTTGAACCAATCAGCTGAACAATGAGCAATGTATTGTAACAGCAAATGAATGAAGAAATCCGCAAAGTGTCGAAAACGTGGCACCTTGCGGATTTTTTGTTGTCTGTTAAAATTTAATCATTGAAATCAGGGTATGTCAACAGGATTGATTCCCCAGATAGTTTCGGCATAGTCACGGATAGAGCGGTCTGCCGCAAAGCGACCTGCTTTTGCAATGTTCACAAGGGACATTCTGTTCCATGTATTTGTATCGAGATAGAGTCTGGAAGCCTTCTGCTGAGTCATGGAGTAGTCAGCGAAATCTGCAAGAACCATATAGGTATCTTTTGATGCAAGGTAATCAGCTATATCATTGAAACCGAATTCTGAACGAGTACCGTCAACAGCCTGCTTGATAATATGGTTGTTGTTGTAGGGTACAGCGGGAACATAGCCCTGTTTCTGAAGCTGTCTTACTTCGGGGGTAGTCATGCCGAAGATAATAGCATTGTCACTGCCTACGGCTTCAAGAATCTCTACATTTGCACCGTCAAGAGTGCCGAGAGTGATTGCACCGTTTATCATGAATTTCATGTTGCTTGTACCGGAAGCCTCTGTGCCTGCAAGTGAAATCTGTTCGCTTATTTCAGCGGCAGGGATAAGTTTTTCTGCAACAGATACTCTGTAATCTTCAAGATATATTACTTTGAGTTTGTCATTGACACGCTTGTCATTGTTGATTTTATCAGCAAGAGCAACAATGAATTGTATAATCTGTTTTGCGAAATAGTAACCGGGAGCGGCTTTTGCACCAAATATATAGGTTTTGGGCTTATATTCTGCATTGGGGTTTTCACGCAGCCATATATAAGTGCTGTATATATGCAGGGCATTCATAAGCTGACGTTTATATTCATGCAGACGCTTTACCTGTACATCAAAGATAGAATCGGTATCTACAATAATGCCGTTGTTGTTCTTGATGTATTTTGCCATGTACTCTTTGTTTTCTTTCTTTATCTCGGCAAGCCTGTCAAGAACGGATATATCATTTTTAAAGTTCATAAGCTTTTCAAGCTCATTGGCATCTTTTGTAAAGCCGTTGCCGATAAGATTGGTAATGAAATCAGCAAGCTTTGGATTGGACTGATTGAGCCATCTTCTGTGGGCGAT
>DBXL01000009.1:5027-9357 GCA_002309275.1 Ruminococcaceae bacterium UBA1213
GTGTCTTTCAGAATTTCACTGTGGAGCTTTGAAACACCGTTGACAGAGTGGCTTGCAATAACAGCAAGATTTGCCATTCTGACAGCACCGCCTGTTATTACTGCCATATCTTCTATTTTTTCACTTGGAATGCCGAGCTTGTTCATCTGCTCACGGAAACGTCTGTCTATTTCCTCCACTATCTGATAGATACGGGGAAGCTTTCTTGAAAACAGCTCTACAAGCCAGCATTCGAGAGCTTCACTCATAACAGTATGATTGGTATAGGCAATTGTTCTTGTAACGATGTCCCAAGCCTGTTCCCAGCTGTATCCGCAGTCATCGAGCATAATTCTCATCAATTCAGGGATAGCAAGAACGGGGTGAGTATCGTTAAGGTGTATAGCAACGTAGTCGGGCAGATTATCAAGAGAATGATAAGTTCTGAGATGTCTTTGAATAATATCCTGAATGGTTGCGGATACAAGGAAATACTGCTGAGAAAGACGCAGGCTCTTTCCTTCAGAATGATTATCTTCGGGATAAAGCACTCTTGTAAGGCTTTCTGCAATAGCCTTCTGCTCAACGGCACGGACAAATTCGCCCTGACCAAATGCCTTCATATCGAATATATCGGAGGTAGCAGCCCAAAGACGAAGTCTGCTGATACCCTTTCCGCCGTCGCCGGGTACGAGCATATCATAAGGAGTGGCAATTACTTTTGTAGCACCCTCAAGTTTTACACTGTGGTGATTGCCGTCCCATGTTTCAACGGGCTTTCCGTCAAAGTAAACCGAAACGGATTTTTCTGCATGGGGCTGGAGCCATACGGAACCGCCCGGAAGCCAGAAATCAGGCAATTCAGTCTGCCAGCCGTCAACAAGCTTCTGCTTGAAAATGCCGTATTCATAACGCAGGGAATAGCCCATAGCAGAATAATTCTGAGTTGCAAGACCGTCAAGGAAACATGCAGCGAGTCTGCCAAGACCGCCGTTGCCGAGACCTGCATCGGGTTCCTGCTCATATAAATTTTCAATTTTAATCTGGAGTCCCTGCAAGGCGAGCTTCATAGTTTCCTCAAGTCCCAGATTGTAAAGATTATTCTTGAGAGAACGTCCCATAAGGAATTCCATGCAGAGATAATAAACCGTTTTTTTGCCCTGTGCGACTGTCGAGGAAGTAAAAGTTTTCTGCTGTTCACGCATGAGATCCATTACAACAAGTGCAACAGCCTTGTAGTAATGCTCATCTGTCGCATCATTCGGGGCAACGCCGAAATTATGCGAAAGCTTTGCAAGAATCAATTCTCTTGCTTCATTGGGGGTAAGTTTTGCATTTAACATAGTTTTTTCAATCCCTTTCCAAATAAAAAAATACCGAAGTCCATTATAACCTAAAATTTATAGATTTTCAACTAAAATTTAAAAAATTTGTTGTTTTAGGCTGTAAAATTTTTATAAATAGGCTGAGAAGCGAATTTTTTGTATAAATTATAGCAAATACCTCTTTATTATTCTACCAAAATGTAATATAATAGAATCGAATTGTGAATTGATGAGGAGTGAAAGGCGTGAAAAACAAAGTAAAAATAATCGTGGGCGGCACGGAATACACAGTAGTGACGCAGGAAGATGCAGAATATACCAAAAAGCTTGCAGAGGAAGTCAATGAAAGCATTAATGATATGTGCATTAATGGAAGAATCTCCATAACGGCAGCGGCGATACTGACAGCAGTAAATTTATGTGACCGTTTGAAAAAGTATGAAAAAGAGGCTGATGCTCTCGGTGAGCAGATAGAGGGATATTTACACGCTGCCTCCGCTCAGCTTGCAAGATATGACGAACTGAAAAAGGAAAATGAAAAGCTTAAAAAAGATATTGAAACTTATAAAAAGAGGCTGAAAGAAGAAAATCCCTCCGTGAAAGAACCGGATCCGCTGTCGTCATCGGTGAAAGCCGCTCAGACAGTTGTTTCGGTATCACCGGAGGACGAAGCGGCGGAAGATGAAAATGCTTTTTTCAAAATGCTCAATGAGGAATCAGGAATGTGAAATATTGACCATTCCTCGTTCCTCATTAATATTAGGGAGAGTGGAGATTTTATGGAAAAATTGGAGATACTTGCACCGGCAGGAAGTATGGAAAGTATTTATCCTGCTGTAAGAATGGGTGCGGATGCGGTTTATATAGGTGCATGGAAAATGAGTGCAAGGAGTTCTGCACAGAATTTTGGCAGGGAAGAATTGAAAACGGCTGTTGACTACTGCCATGCAAGAGGTGTAAAAGTATATCTTGCGTGCAATACGCTTGTACATGATGATGAATTAAAGACAGCATGGGAAATCATCAAATATGCGTGTGAGATACACGTTGACGCTCTTATCATGCAGGATATAGGGCTTATTTCGCTTGTAAGAAAGTATGCACCCGATATGAGAATACATGGTTCTACACAAATGTCCGTGCATACGTCAAAGGGGGTTGCCTGCCTTGAGAAGATGGGACTGAAAAGGGTAGTGCTTTCAAGGGAGCTTTCTCAAAGCGAAATCAAGGATATTTCCGATAAGACAAATGCGGAGCTGGAAGTATTTGTGCATGGAGCATTATGCATGAGTGTTTCGGGACAGTGCTATTTCAGTGCGATGCTTGGTTCAAGGAGTGGTAACAGAGGTGCCTGTGCCCAGCCGTGCAGACTGCCTTTCAGTGACGGCTTCCAAAATAATTATGCCCTGAGTCTGAAAGATAATTCAGCGATAGAGCATATCCGTGAATTTGCGGAAACAGGGATAGCGTCTGCAAAAATAGAGGGCAGAATGAAAAGACCTGAATATGTAGCCATAGCGGTGAAAGCGTGTCGGGAGAGCCTTGACAAAGGCACTGCCGACAGGGAGATTTACAGTAAACTGCAGGCAGTTTTTTCAAGGTCAGGCTTTACAGACGGTTATTTTACCGGAAAATTGGGTTCTGATATGTTCGGCATACGCTCCAAGGAAAATGTCACATCTGCAACGGAGAAAATTTTATCAGAGATACGCACGATGTATAAAGATGAAAAGCCGTTGGTACCCGTTGCAATGGATTTTACAATGAAAGACGGGGAAAATATCCGTTTGAAAGTGCGTGACGGTGAGGGAAATGCTGTTGAAGTAAGCGGAGGAATGCCTGAAAAGGCATTAAAAGTTGCCATGACGGAGGAAAAATGCCGTACAAATCTCTCTAAAACAGGCGGTACGCCGTTTTTTGAAAACGAATTTCATGCAGATATACAGGAGGGCTTGACAGTACCTGTGTCGGAGATGAATGCCCTCCGCAGAAATGCTCTTGAACAGCTCATTCAAAAGCGTATCAAAAGAGAGCCTTTCCAATGTGCAGAGCCTGATTTTCCGCTGACGAATTCAAGAAAAAATACATTGCCTAAATATTTCAGAGGAAGATTTGTCAATGCAGAAGTTCCCGACAGTTTTCTTGACAGTGAATTAATATATGTTCCGATAGACTTAAAAGATGATGATTATAATTCTTTGATGGACAGGGGATTTGCAGTTGCTGTTGAGATACCGAGAGGAATGTTCGGCATAGAAAATAAAATTTTTGAAAGACTGAAACATATACAAACTCTTGGTATTAATGAAGTTCTGGCTTCCAATATAGGTGCTGTTGCAATGGCAAAAGAACTTGATATGGATATACATGGGGGCTTCGGCTTGAATATCACCAATACAGCGTCAGTGGAATGGGCTGAAAGAGAGGGACTTCTTGACATAGAGGTTTCTATAGAATTAACGCTGGAACAGATTGCAAAGCTTGGCGGAAAAATTCCTCTTGGAATAGTCAGTTACGGATTAATGCCGTTAATGCTGACGAGAAACAACCCTGCCCGGAAAACAGGATATATCCGTGACAGAAAGGGCATTGATTTTCCTGTGCAGACATACGGAGCCTGCAGTGAAATTTTAAATTCCGTACCCGTTATTTTGTCGGACAGAAAAAATGAACTGAAAGGAATCAATTTTGAAGTTTATCGCTTTAGTGTTGAAAACTCTGTTGAAATTGGGGAAAATTCCGCATTGTACGGCAATTTGTCACTTGAAAAAGGCAGGTTTACAAGAGGCTTATATTATCGTGGAGTTATATAAATGCAAAATTAGTGAAAAAAGTCACCCGACCATTTCGGGTGACTTTTTTAATAGTGGTTATATTGTATATTTAAAGTTAAATTATTTTGTTAAAAATGACGGGCAAATATTTAAGGAAAATTTAAATATCTTATGTTATAATAAAAATCGTGGAAAACTTTGATTGAAAATTTTACAGCAAATATTTATTTTTATTGTCTGTAACATGGGGTT
>DBXL01000014.1 GCA_002309275.1 Ruminococcaceae bacterium UBA1213
CTTCTTGCCCATTTAGGTTAAAAGTCCTTTCCAAAATAAAATAAACGAGGACACCCAATGCCCCCGCCGAAAAATCAACTATACTTTCCTACGACGGCATTATCCGTATCAGGTCAAAGGGTCGAAATTCATAATTTCCTCTCAGCCTGTTCCTACAAGCTCCCCTGTTTTCATTTATGATTATATCACCTGCCGGTGCGGATTGTCAAGAAAAAACAATGCCTGCACGGAAATCAAGTTCTATTATGAAATATCGTGGTGGAAACCTTTTTTTGCAAAAAAAGGTTATCCCCCACACCCCTTTCCAAAAAAAACTGATTTTTTAATTTATGACTGCCCCGTTTTCACTTCAACAATCGTCTTTGCAGGCAGGCATACTATCGTTTCATACTCTTTTGAAATCCTGCCTTTATTCACGCATATTTTATCAGGACATTCAGAACTTTTCACATATATACTTCCGTCATCAACGACAACAACAAGCTTTATATTATTTTTGCCCTGCACAGTGATTTTTGTATTTTTACTCAGGTCAAGAGTTTTTACAATTTCATTGTCAACACGGATTTCAGCAACATTTCCCGAAATCGTGGCATTCTCCTGCAAGAATATCCATGCAAGGCATACCAGAATCATCAAAGCCACAACTGCAATACCGATATATTTTTTCATCTCTTTATAACTTCGTATTTCAAGCCGTCTTCCATTGTGATAATGCTTTCAAGGCAGTCTGTGATATATATTTTCATGTCCTTTGTTACTAAAATCACATCTATATCTTTATGAGCCTTGCAAAAGTTAATGGCTTTTTCCGTTCCCATGACAAAGAGGGCTGTTGAGAGTGCGTCACAGTCAAGTCCGCTGTCACCGATTACCGTTGCCGAAATGATACCGTTATCCGCAGGGTAGCCTGTCTTTGGATCAATGATATGACAATATCTCTTGCCGTCCACTTCAAAAAATCTTTCATAGTTGCCTGAAGTGATGACCGCTTTATTTTCTATTGCAAGAGTGCATATTGTTTTATTGGTATCTTTGGGATTTTGTATGCCGACCTTCCATTTGGATTTATCGGGCTTTCTGCCGAGTGCATAGACGTTTCCGCCCAGATTTATCAGTGCAGAATTGATTTTATTGGCTTCAAGTATCTCAATAACAGCGTCTGTTGCATAGCCCTTGGCAACCGCTCCCAAGTCTATTTCAAACTGTGTCGGCAGTGTCACTATACTGTCATTAATCACTATCTTATCATAGCCGACATTGCCCAAATGCCAGTCTATGAGCCACTGTTCAGGAATTTTATAATTGGGTTCATTTTGGCTGTCGCCTGTTGTAAAGCCCCATTCTCTGACAAGCGGATATACGGTTATATCCAATGCACCGTCTGTCATATCGCCTACTTCAATCGCCTTGGCAATAGCGGTTCTTGTGCTTGCATTGACTGTCACAGGGTTTCCGCTGGTGGAATTTATCTTTGAAATGTCACTACTTGGCACTTTTACGCTGAAAATACTCTCCAATCTCTTTATCTCATCTTCGGCTTCTTCCAGAGCCTTTTGTGCATTGCTTCCATAGGCTTTCAGCACCATATAAGTGTCCATTGCAAAAACATCTCTGCTTTCAGGCTCAGGGAGTTTGCTTTCTTCTTTGGAAACTTCGCTTTCCTCACTCACTTCCGACTGTACGGAAATCTCCGTTTTGCTTGAAGTCTGATTTTTCTGACTTGCAGAACAACCACACAAAAGCATTCCCACTACAATGGTTAATGCAATTCCCTTTTTCAATTTCATTCACTCCCTTTTCAAAAGTTTGGAAAGTGAAGAGTTGAGAGTGGAGTTATTCTTTCTATTCTGCTCCACTCTCCACTCTCAACTCTCCACACTCATTAAAATTTTCTGAATCGGTTATATCTCATTTCAACAAGTTTGTCGGGTTCAATTTCGGCTTTCTTGTCGAAAGTCTGTGCGATAAGATTTTTCAGGCTGTCAAACAGCCTGCTGTCAACGTCTTTCGGCTCTCTTATAATTCTCTCGATAACGCCCATTTTAAACAGGTCTTGTGAAGTGAGTTTCAGACATTCCGAAGCCTCTGCTGTACGGCTTGCGTCTTTCCAGAGAATACTTGCACAGCCCTCGGGGGATATAACGGAATAAATCGCATTTTCCAGCATCCAGACTTCATCTGCAACAGCCAATGCCAATGCACCACCGCTTCCGCCCTCTCCGATAAAAATAGAAAGTATCGGAGTTTTGAGCGTCATCATTTCCATGAGATTTTCAGCAATCGCCTGTCCCTGTCCACGTTCCTCCGCACCGATTCCGCAGTATGCACCTGATGTATCGACAAAGCATATTACGGGACGTTTGAATTTTTCCGCCTGTTTCATCAGTCTTAATGCTTTTCTGTAACCCTCGGGGTGGGCAGAACCGAAATTTCTGTCCATTCGCTCTTTGAGATTTCTGCCCTTTTCCAGTGCGATTACCGTAACGGGCTTGCCGTTCAATTCAGCGATTCCGCCAATCACGGCTTTATCATCTGCAAAACGTCTGTCCCCGTGAAGTTCAAAGAAACTGTCGCCGAATATCCTTGTTATATAGTCTATTGCAGTCGGTCTGTCATTTGCCCTTGCAGACATCACGCAATCATATGCACTCAATATCAACGACCTCACTTTCACTATGGAGTTTCAACAATTTTGCAAGTGTATCTTTCATATCTTTTCTTTCAACAACAGCGTCAACGAATCCCTTTTCAAGTAAGAATTCTGCTGACTGGAAATCTTTGGGGAGTTTCTGGCGGATAGTCTGTTCAATGACTCTCGGACCTGCAAAGCCTATGAGTGCATGAGGCTCGGAAAGAATAATATCGCCCTCCATTGCAAAGCTTGCAGTAACTCCACCTGTCGTCGGATCGGTCAGGACCGTTATATATAAAAGTCCCTTGTCGCTGTGGAGTTTGACAGCACCGCTTGTTTTCGCCATCTGCATGAGTGACATAATGCCCTCCTGCATTCTTGCACCGCCTGACACCGTGAATATCACAACAGGCAGTCTGTTTTCAGACGCATATTCAAATGCCCTTGTAATCTTCTCACCCGTGACAGTTCCCATTGAACCCATCATAAATTGAGAGTTCATCACGGCTATTACCGTTTTTTGACTGCTTATTTCGCATACACCCGTTATGACAGATTCATTTTCACCGCTGTTGATTTTGGCATTTTTCAGCTTTCTTGTATATTCAGGAAAATCTATGATATTTGACGACATCATGTCAGCATCAAATTCCTGAAAAGTCCCCTCGTCAACAGTCATTTCAATACGCTGTCTTGCAGGTATCCTGAAATGGTAACCGCATTTTAAACAAACTTTATAATTTTCCTCCAAGTCCGATGAAAGCATGACATTCTTGCATACAGGGCATTTTACCCACAATTCATCAGGTATATAAGGCTTGTTTTCAGGATTTTCTTCATGCCCCTCCAATTCATTTTTGGGTTTCAGAAAATTAAATATATCTTTAGTCAAAAAAACTCCCCCCTTTTATTTTTTAATCCGCCATGCCGAGCAGATTAAGCGTTCTCATATCTTTTCTGCCGTCATAGAATTTGTCAAGTACTTTTTTAAATACATCTATACTGCTGTCGGCACAGTGGAAAAGTGTCATTGAAGAACGTATTTTCAAAGCATCAATATCTCCGACAATATGGACTATATCTTTATCATGCTTTAAAAGGGCGTTTGAAATCTCAATCAGACGCTCTCTCAAAGTATCATGCTGAAGATACGCCTTTGCTTCATCAAGTGAAGCTATGCCGTAAAAGACCGAGCTGTATGAACTTCCCAAGCCTTTGAGCTGAGGGAATATGTACCATATCCAATGAGATAATTTTTTACCTCTTTTTATCTCCATAAAAGCGGTATCATAACCGCAGTAAGACTGCTGTGCTTTTATAAATCTCTCCAAGTCAAACATAAAATGTATCCCTCAATTATTTTCCCTGACGTTCCGCCATGAAATTAGTTGTATAAGTTCCCGACACAAATGCACTGTCCGAAAGTATGTCTATATGCAAATCCCTGTTATGCTTTATGCCGTTTATTGTAAGCTCACTCAAAGCCATTTTCATTTTTCTTATTGCAAGCTCTCTTGAACGTGCCTGTACAATCAACTTGCCTATCATGGAATCATAATAAGGCGGTACAGTATAATCCTGATAAATAGCCGTGTCAAATCTCACGCACGGTCCGCCGGGTACATGAATGAATTCTATCTTTCCACAGCCGGGGCGGAAATCATTATCGGGGTCTTCCGCATTGATTCGGCATTCTATCGCATTTCCATGCATGAATACTTTATCCTGTGTAACAGTCAGCTTTGAGCCTGACGCTATTCTTATCTGCCACTGCACTATATCAAGACCTGTTACCATTTCTGTAACAGGGTGTTCCACCTGCAGTCTTGTATTCATCTCCATGAAATAGAAATTCTTATCTTTATCAAGGAGAAATTCAACTGTACCCGCATTCTCGTAATTAACGGCTTTTGCAGCCTTTACAGCCGCTTCCATCATTCTCTTTCTTATATCGGGTGTAATGGCAGGAGAGGGACTTTCTTCAATCAATTTCTGATTTTTTCTTTGAACAGAACATTCTCTCTCGCCAAGACATACGACATTGCCATATTTATCGCATAAAAGCTGCATTTCAATATGCTTTACGGGAGTAAGGAATTTCTCCATATAAACCGCACCGTCACCGAATGCACTCTGTGCCTCCGCCTTTGCAGACAGAAATGCATTCTCAAATTCCTCTATTTTGTCAACACGTCTTATGCCACGACCACCGCCGCCGGAACGTGCCTTAACCAAAAGAGGAAAGCCTATTTCAAGAGCCTTTTCCTTTGCCTGGTCAATATCATCTATAACATCACTGCCGGGTGTTACAGGTACGCCTGCATTACGCATGGTTTTTCTGGCTTCGTCTTTATCGCCCAATCTCTCTATCATCATAGATGACGGTCCGATAAATTCAATATTGCACTGCTCGCACAGTGATACAAATTTTGCATTTTCCGAAAGAAGTCCATAACCGGGGTGAATTGCCTGAGCACCCGAAACGACAGCTACTTCCAGAATTGCCGCCATATTCAGATAACTGTCGGATACCTGAGGACCGCCTATGCAGTAGCTTTCATCAGCCATGCTGACATGAAGGGCATTTTTATCCGCCTGAGAATAAACGGCAACTGTGGAAATTCCCATTTCACGACAGGCTCTTATAATTCTTACAGCGATTTCGCCACGATTGGCTATCAATATTTTTGAAAACATTATTTTCCAACCCTTTCTAAAAGTGTGGAGTGTGGAGAGTGAAGAGTGGAGTTATAAGCGACAAAACAACTATATTTGCTCTGATGTAGTTTTCGTAGTTGCAGAAAGCATTTTTCTTAACTCATCACAATCCGATTTCATCGACAAGTACATTCTTTCATCAATATATCCCGTTTCATAAAGCAAGTCAAGCCAATATATTGTTTCAACACACTCTTTCAGAGCAATATATATTTTTGACAAAAAATCTTTTTTGCTTATACCGCATTCCGCTTCCGCAATATTTGCACCAATGCTTGTTCCACTGCGTAATATTTGTTTTGAAAGAACGTACTCTTTTTTATCGTTGCCAAGATACTTATATAAATTTACAATTCTTACTGCAAACTTCTTGCTTTTGAATTTTGCAGTCTGCTCATACTCCAAACTTCCCATCACTCCACTCTCAACTCTCCACACTCCACTCTCTTATTGTTCTCTTGGGAGAAGGGCAAATGAAAATTCTGCCGATACAGCAAGTTTTCCATTGACATAGCCCTTGCCTGTGATGAAATAGAATTTCTCATGGCGTACATTGGTAAGCTCGCACTTAATGTCAAGCGTATCTCCCGGCAAAACTTTCTGTTTGAATTTCGCCTTTTCGATGCCCGTAAAATACGGCGTGCTGACAGCGGAAACTTCTGCAATGATAACAGAACTTGCCTGTGCCATCATCTCGCACAAAATTACACCCGGCACAACGGGATTTCCCGGAAAATGCCCGTCAAGAAACCATTCATCACCTGTGATATACTTTTTTCCCTCACAAGTGGTATCGGAAGTTTTGGTAGCCTCGTCTATCAAAAGCATGGAATTTCTGTGAGGTATGACATTTTTCAATTCTTCTTTATTCAACTTGATACACCTCTTATTTTATCATAAACAACGGCTGACCGTACTCGACAACCTGACCGTTCTCTACACATACTTCAACGATTTCACCGCTCTTTTCAGCCGTTACTTCATTCATAAGCTTCATTGCTTCGATAAGGCAAAGCACATCACCTTTATTTACCTTTGCCCCTACCGATACATACGGCTCTTTGTCAGGAGCGGGAGCAGCATAAAATACACCTACCATTGGAGAGGTAACAGGCGTACCCTCTGATTTTGAAACGCTTTCGGATACTGCCGAAACAGTTTCCGTTTTCACTGCCGTTTCTTCATAAACGGGTTCTGCCTTGATAATATCCACTGCAACAGGCTTTGTCTGCTGCTGGCATATCATCAGCTGTTCACCCTTTTCATTCTTCAATTCTATCTTCGTCGCCTTTGATTCATCAAAAGCTTTCAGGAGTTCTTTTATATCTTCAACACTGTACATTGAAATTTTTCCCCTTTCTTAACAATGCATTACAATGAATGAGTGCATTTGTATCAAACGGAAAGCCGTGAACAACTCCACTCTCCACTCTCCACACTCCACTCTATTATTTGCGGAGTACAATGCAGGCATTATGTCCGCCGAATCCGAATGTTGTTGAAAGTGCCATATCAAGCTTTGCTTCAACAGCCTTATTCGGTGTATAGTCAAGGTCACATTCGGGATCGGGCTCTGCATAACCTATTGTAGGCGGTACAATACCATCTTTCAATGCAAGTGCGGCGGCAATCGCCTCAACTGCACCCGTTGCACCAAGCATATGACCTGTCATTGATTTTGTCGAGCTGATATGGGCTTTATACGCCTTCTCACCCAACGCTATTTTAAATGCATTGGTTTCGGTTGCGTCATTCATGGGAGTACTCGTGCCGTGTGCATTGATATACAATTCTTCTTCTCCCGTATAGCCTGCCTCTTCGAGTGCAATCTGTATGCACTTTGATGAGCCTGATGAATCAGGTGCAGGGGCGGTTATATGGTGTGCGTCACAGGTATTTCCATAGCCGCATATCTCTGCATATATCTTTGCACCTCTTGCCACAGCGTGTTCATATTCTTCCAGAACAAGTATGCCTGCACCCTCGCCGAGTACAAAACCGCTTCTTCTCTTGTCAAAAGGAATAGACGCATTTTTCGGATCATCACTCATAGTAAGTGCCTTACAGCTTGTAAAGCCCTTTATCGTCAAGGGGTGTACAGCGGCTTCCGAACCGCCTGCTATAATCGCATCCGCCAAGCCGTATTTTATCGCATGGAAAGCCTCGCCTACTGCATGGGTTGACGTTGCACAAGCCGTTACGACAGGCAAGCACACACCTTTTGCATTATATTTTATTGCAACATTTCCTGAAGCGATATTGCCTATCATCATGGGAATAAAGAACGGGGATATATTCTTGTCATTGAACATATTTTCACACTGTTCATAGAAAGTGATGATACCGCCCACGCCTGAGCCGATATATACACCAAGCCTTTCAGGCTCTATTTTACCCATAATGCCACTATCTTCCATAGCCTGTGCAGACGCTGCCAATGCATACTGACAGAACAAGTCCAGTTTTCTGCACTCTCTTTTTTCTATATATTTTGTCGGCTCAAAGTCTTTCACTTCAGCGGCAACTTTTGCCTTTGTCAGAGCGGGATCATATCTTGTAATAATATTGATTCCGCATACACCATTTTTCATGGAGTTCCACATTGTTTCTATATCATTTCCAACAGGTGTCACTGCACCCAAGCCTGTTATTACAACTCTCCTCATTTATGACCTTCCCTTCCGAAAGAGTGGAGTGTTGAGAGTGGAGAGTGGAGTTATTGCAATCTCCATTTCACTCTCAAAAATCCACTTTATTTTTAATACAAATTTCTGTTTCAGCGAAAAGTCGGATTTTGCACTCGCTCCACTCTCAACTCTCCACTCTTCACTCTAAAATTTACATCGCCATTCCGCCGTCAACTTTGATGACTTCGCCCGTAATATAAGCTGCTTCATCTGATGCAAGGAAAAGGGCCGTATTAGCAATATCTTCCACTTGTCCTGCTTTTTTCATCGGTATGGCTGAAATAGCGGCTTCTCTTGCCTTTTCGGGCATAGAAGCAGTCATATCTGTTGCGATAAATCCGGGGGCTATTGCGTTCACTGTAACGCCTCTTGAAGCCAATTCTTTTGCAACGGATTTTGTCATGCCGATAATACCAGCCTTTGCACTTGCATAGTTGGACTGACCTGCATTGCCGTTAATGCCTACAACGGAGGCTATATTGATAATTCTTCCTCTGCGTTTCTTCATGAAGTGCTGATAAACGCCCTTTGTCATATTGAAAGTACCTTTGAGGTTTACATTTATAACTTTGTCAAAATCTTCCTCTTTCATGGAAAGCATAAGACCATCTCTTATGATACCCGCATTGTTTACAAGAATATGAACTTCACCGAAATCCTGTATAATCTGTTCGATAACTGCCTTAGTGGCGTTGAAGTCGGAAACATCACATTCATATCCCTTTACTTTTACACCGAGTTCGGAAAGTTCTTTTTCTGTCTGAGCGGCATTTTCATTGTCGAAAATCTGCAAAAATGCAATATTTGCACCCTGCTTTGCAAACTTCATTGCAATCGCTTTTCCTATACCTCTTGAAGCACCTGTGATAATTGCGGTTTTTCCTGTGAGTTCAAACATAGTATTGCCCCGATACTCAGAGAGTATCAAGTCCCTCCTTATTTTCAATATTTACAGCCTTTACATCTGCATTGATTTTCTTGATAAGACCTGTAAGTGTCTTTCCGACACCTACTTCGATAAATGTATCCACACCGCTGTCAATCATGTTTTCAACGGATTTCTGCCATTTGACAGGGTGATTGACCTGTGCGGAAATCAGCATTTTATAGTCGTCTTTATACGGCTCTGCCGTTGCATTCGCATATACAGGAATACTCGGCTCTTTCAAGTCAATATCTTTGAGATATTCCGCCAAGCCCTCAGCCGCCGTATTCATAAACGGTGAATGGAATGCACCGCTTACAGCTAATTTAACAGCTTTACCTTTAACGGCTTTCACCTTTTCACACAATTCATCTATTTCATTTTCAGCCGCTGCCACAACGGTTTGTGCCGGGCTGTTGTAATTAACGGGATATGCCTTTTCAAAGCCTTTGCAGATTTCTTCCACCTGTTCGGGAGATATTTTCATCACTGCCGCCATAGCACCTTTATTTTCATTTGCGGCTTTATCCATGAGTTCCGCCCTCTTGCATACAAGCTTAAAAGCGTCTTCATAAGAGAGCATACCCGCAAATGCGATAGCTGCAATTTCACCAAGTGAAAAGCCTGCCACGCAGTCTATTTTCACACCTTTTTCGGCAACTGCCGCAGCCGCTGCCAAGTCTGTTATAAATACACAAGGCTGTGTATTTATCGTAACGGACAATTCCTCTTTTGTACCCTCAAAGCACTGTTTAATAGTGCCCTCTCTTATACTTTCCGCCATATCAAATACAGCCTTTGCCGCAGGGGAATTTTCATATAATTCCTTGCCCATGCCCGTATATTGAGCACCCTGTCCCGAAAAAACCAACGCTGTTGACATCTATACTAACTCCCTTCACTTGTTCATTGCACATTGCACATTGCACACTGCACATTTATTTACTCCAGCGGATAACACAGCTTCCTGTTGTCAAGCCTGCACCAAAGGCACACATGGCGATTATATCGCCTTTTTTAAGTACACCTGAACGGTTTGCCTCGTCAAGTGCAATCGGTACACTTCCTGATGAAGTATTGCCGTAGTGCATGACATTACAGAAAAATCTCTCTTTGGGAATGTCAAGATTCTTTGCAGACGCATTGATGATTCTGATATTCGCCTGATGAGGTATCACGCAGTCAACGTCACTGAGCTCAAGACCTGCATCTGCAACGGCTTTTTTGATTCCCGTTGACATGGCATTTACTGCAAATTTATAAACTTCATTTCCCTCCATGTGCAGTACAGCTCTCTGTTCCTCATGCTCATAGAACGGTGAGGAATTTGTACCATGAGGTATTCTCAAAACCTGGTCATTACCGACTGCTGTTAAATTGATTGCAAGAAGGTCATCACCCTCTCCCAGAACTGCCGCCGCTCCGCCGTCACCGAACAATACACAAGTTGACCTGTCATTCCAATCTATTATATTAGAAAGATTGTCCATTGAAACTATCAGAACATACTTTACTTTTTTTCTGACAAAATAGCCGTCTGCTACATCAAGTGCATAGATGAATCCCGAGCAGGCTGCATTCACGTCAAATGCAGGACACGTTGCACCGATTTCTTTCTGAATGACACAAGCCTGTGACGGTGTGATATTCTCTCCACGCATCGTTGAACAGATTATCAAATCAAGCTGTTCGGGCGTTACTCCTGCATTGTCAAGGGCTTCATGAGCCGCTTTTACTGTAAGTTCTGTAAGCGTTTCACCCTTGCATATGTGTCTTTCTTTAATTCCCGTTCTTGTGGTTATCCACTCGTCATTCGTTTCGACCATTGTTGACAGCTCTTCATTGGTCAGGACATACTCCGGAACTGCCTTGCCCGTTCCTAAAATAGTAAAACTCATTGAAACAGCCTCCTAAAAATACAAATATATACAAAATCTCAATTTGTTCATTACTTATTAAAATAACTATCACCTAATTTTATAATAAATTCATGATTTTGTCAATGATAAATGGAAAATCCAAACAGAAAATAAATCATCTCTTGACGAGGGACACTTTATAATATAAAATGATTGGTATAATATAGGTATGGAAGTGATTTTGTGAAACGAAATGCATTGACGGCTGTATTGAGGGCTGTTGTTCTGATAATATCCATTTTAATGATATACTGGTACAGCGTATCAACGATATTTAATATAGGAACTGTTCTGGGAAACCTCTTTTTTGCATGGACAGGGGCAAACTGTATTTTCTGGAGCAAAATTTCCGCCCTCATACCAAAAATAAAACAAAACAAGACTGCAAAAATTATTTACAGAGTGCTTTGCATATTGTTTGCAGTAATGCTTTTATGGGTAATATTCCTGCTTGGTGCAATGGCATACTTTGCCGCAAAGCCTCCCAAAGAAAATGCAACTGTTGTTGTGCTGGGCTGTCAGGTAAGGGGAGATAATCCAAGTCTTTTGCTTAAAAAGCGTATCGACACGGCTTTTGAATATCTCCAGGCAAATCCCCGTACAAAATGCATTGCCTCAGGCGGTCAGGGCAGTGACGAAAATATCAGTGAAGCCGAATGTATCAAACAATATCTTGTCGATATGGGCATTGATGAAAACAGGATATTCATTGAAAACAGGTCTGTCAATACAAATGAAAATATCAGGTTTTCGGCTGAAATCATCAAACAAAACGGTCTTAATGAAAACATGGCGATAGTGACAGACGGTTTCCATGAAATGCGGGCGGCACTCATTGCAAAGCGTCTGGGATATGAATGCGGTGCGGTTTCGTCAAAAACTCCCATAAAATATGCTTCGGCATTTACTACCCGTGAGATAATCGCATTGACTGCGGCTTTACTTTTGAACCGATAAAGGAAGATGTGAATTGAAAAAGAGATTATTTTTGTCTGTACTTGCGATAGCTCTTATGACAGCGATATTGGCACTGCCTATACTGAATTCAAGATACATGAACAACACGGAAACTCCCCCCAATGAAACCGTTTCAAAAGCACCTGTTGCCATTGTCACGCCTCCGTCTCCCAAAAATGATGATACCAATAAAAAGGAAACGATTCAAAAATCAGATGAAAGCATTGATTTTATAGTAGAACTCAATGCGGAATCTCTTATTGATATGGTCATAGACGGGAAGTATGAAAGCATACAGGAGCTTATTCTCTCAGATGACGGCAGAAGCATTCTTGACGCAATCAAAAAAAATCAGGCTGTCGTAAAAGCGAGTATTCAAAAGCTGATACCCAAATCCGATTTTTCCGACAGTCTTACTTATTGTGCATTGATAAACGGCTTTTCTGTGAAAGCCCCCGAAAGTGCAAAAGAAAAAATTCAAAAAATAAATGGTGTCAAAAACGTTCTCTTTGACAATACGGTATTTTATGAGCAGGATATTTCCGATATTCCCGCCACTGCACAGAATATCTCCAATGAACAGCTTTCCCTGCTGAATTACGACACCTCTCTTGACGGACAGAATACTTTGATAGCCGTTATCGACAGTGAATTTGATGTACTGCATGAAGCTTTTTCGGCACAGCCTGAAATCCTGAAATACAGCAGGGACAATGAAAAAAATATTTTCAATGCGGTGAATTTCAGCACAGGAAAAAATTGTAAATTTGAAGACGTATTCAAAAGCAGTAAAATAATATATGCCTATGACTATGCGGAAAGCGATACGGATACAAGGGGAAATCATTCCCACGGTACAGCGGCTGCCGCACTGATAGGCGGAAATGACAGTGAAAGCCTTTTCAAAGGCGTGGCATACAACTCACAGCTTGCATTCATGAAAGTATGCAACAATGACGGACTTGCACACGCCGACAAAATTCTTGCTGCCCTTGATGACTGTGCAAAGCTTGGTACAGATATTATCAATATGAGCCTGGGAAGTGAAACAATTTCCGATATATTCAAAACGCCCTTTGAAAAGCTCCGTAAAACAGGTACGGTTATTATATGTCCCTGCGGAAATGACGGCTTGAATGAAAAACAGGATACCTATTTTTCCGACTACGGCACTTTGAATGATATTTCACAGTATGACAGTGTAATTGCTGTTTCAGCCTCAACGAATCCTCTCTTATCTGCCGATTATTTGAAAGCGGATGAAAATTACTTTCTTTATAACGAAGTCAAATGCACCGAAAGTGAACTTTCATTCACTGACATTCCCGAAAAAGAATATATTTTCCTCTATAAAAGCAGTGAGGGAAATTATGACTTTTCAGAAGCTGAAAATAAAATTGCCGTCATAGAAACAGACCTTTCGGAAATGCAGGAGCTTGCACAGCAGGCTTTTATTGCAGGGGCAAATGCTCTTGCATTCATAGACAGCGGTGCTTTTGAGCAGGACAGGCATATTTCCCTCGAAATCAAAAATATCCCTGTCATAATCATTGATGACGATTACACAAACTATTTTTATGAATCCCCTGAAGGCATGATTGAAACAGGTGAAAATGCCGTTCTGACGGAAAGTCAAAAAGGCAACTCCATGTCAGATTTTTCTTCATGGGGCGTTACGGCTGATTTGAAATTAAAGCCTGACATTACATCTGTGGGTGAAAGCGTCTATTCTGCCGGATATAACGGCGGATACGGCTATATGTCGGGAACATCTTTTTCTTCTGCACTTGTATCAGGCACTTATGCCGTTGTCAAGCAGTATCTTTCACAGTATGAGTGGTATAACGCTCTCTCCCCCGAAGAAAAATCAAATATTATCACAGCTTTTATTATGAGCAATGCCGAGCCTTTTAAAAAATATGATTATGAAAATGACGAGCTTTTATACATCTCCCCCAGAAAACAGGGTGCAGGGCGTGCAGACATTCAAAGTGTCATGCAGTCAGGTGCATATCTCTGCACAGAAAATAACGGTATGCCCAAAGCAAGCATGGGTGACGGTACAGACGGAAAATATCATTTTTCATTCTTTGTCAGAAACGTATCCGAAGAAACACAGGTATTTTCATTAAGCTATTTTATAGCAACCGATAAATATGAATTGAATGAAGATAAAATATTAAACACGCTTGAACCGTATTCTTTGAAAGAATTCTCAGACGTAAAATTTTTCCTTGACGGCGAAGAAGTAACGGAAATAGAAATGCCAGGCGGTGAACAGGCTGAAATCTCTGCTGAAATAGAGATAAATGCAGAGGAATTGCAGGAGTTTTTCCCCAACGGCTTTTATGCTGACGGTTATGCAGTGCTTGAAAATCAGAACGGCAGAACTTTGAATTTTCCTTTCACGGCATTCTTCGGCGAATGGGAAAATATCAATCCCTTTTATGAGGAAATGACAGCCGAAAAAAGTTCACTTGTTTCAGTGGACTACAATGCAGACAGCGAGCCTGTGACCGTTCAGGGCTATATGTCAAAAAATATGACAGGTAACTTCTATGATATACAGCAGATGAAAAATTCCTATATTCTCCCGAATTTCAGACTGATGCGTGATGTATATGACTTCACGGTGACAGTTGCCGACACAAACGGGAAAACCCTGTTTTCAAAGAATTTCGGCACCGTCAGCAAAAATTCAGGTGAGCTTTATAGAAATCTGATATATAACAGTGCCGATATTGCAGAATTTTTCTCCAATCTTTCCGACGGCGAATACATTTACTCCGTTTCGGCAAAGACAATGACTTTTTCAGGCACTCTCTCCCCCAATCTTTACAGCATAGATTACCCCTTTATTATGGACAGCCGGAAACCTGAAAATCTCTCATCAAAGACATTTCAGGAAAATGATGAAACATATCTTGAACTGACTGCCGATGATAATGAATCCATCAAAGGCTTTGAGCTTTATACAGCCGTCTATAACAGCACTGTTAAAAAATATGAATATGCAGATAAACTTGATGACCTCAAAAATGCAGGCTATATACCGGAAAATGTATGTGTTCTTGAAAACGTTTCGGAAAACACTGACGGCTCCGTCACTTACAGATATAATATAACACAGCTTTACAGCGAACTTACAAAACTCCAATTCATGACCAGAACAAGCGTTTCACCTTTTTCTCCTCTGCGTATCGCATACAGGGCTTTTGACGGTGCCTATAATTTTACGGACATAAAAACGGCTGATGCCGTCACATACCAAAAAACGGTATTTTCCTTCACCGACCAGAACGGCAGACCTGCCTCAAATATTACAATCTCTTTGGGCAGTAAAACCGCTGTTTCTGATAAAAACGGCAGTGCCGTTTTTGAAAATCTGCTTCCGGACATATACCTTGCTGAAATTCTCTCTCTGCCCGAGGGGTATTCATGCAGTGAAAAATATTTTATAGTCCAAATTAAAAAATCCGATTATACACAGCAAATATCCGTTAACTTCAATGGAGAGTACCCCAACCCCTCAGAAGATGAAAGCAGTGTTTCAGGTGAAATCACTGAAAGCCGGTCTGATGAAATACAGCCGGAATTTGACGGTGATTCTACTGCTTATGCAATCATATTTATAGGAATACTTGTTATCATAAGCTCTGTTGCATTCCTGCTTAACAGGCATAAAAGAAAATAAAACGATAAAAAATGTAAAAATGCCTTGTTTTTTGACAAGTTTTTTTATATAATGTAAAACAGCAGTGTTTCGTATAGAAATATGGAGGATGATATAAAATGGTATATTTATTTTTAGCAAATGGTTTTGAAGAAATAGAGGCTCTCACTCCTGTTGATATTCTCAGGAGAGGAGGCGTGGAAGTCACCACTGTGGGCATTGGCGGAACAGAAATAAAAGGCTCTCATAACATCACTGTAAAAGCAGATATATCTGACAGTGATTTCAGCCTGCTCAATAACGTTGAGGGAATCATTCTTCCCGGCGGAATGCCCGGCACAAGAAATCTTGAAAAGTCCAATAAAGTAATAAAGGCTGTCACATACTGCAATGAAAGAAATCTTGTAATAGGTGCAATATGTGCCGCACCGTCAATTCTCGGTCACATGGGCATTCTTAAAGATAAAAAAGCCACTGCTTTTCCGGGATTTGAGAGAGACCTCTTTGAAGCAAAAGTAGATACAGAATATGTTTCTGTTGACGGCAACATCATCACTGCAAGAGGAATGGGCGTATCCGTTGACTTTGCACTTGAACTCCTCAAAGCTTTCAAAGGTCAGGATACTGCCGATAATATCAAAAAGTCAATTCAGTGCAGATGACGGACAATATTCAAATCAATAAAAATCTGTTCAGAAAGAAATATAAAGAAATACGTTCAACAATCCCCCGGGAACAAAAAGAACTTTTTGACAAGGCGATTTTTGAACGTGTCATATCCCTGCACCAATACAGAACGTGTCAATATCTTTTCACATACGTTTCGACCGAAAGCGAAGCCGATACTCTACAGCTTATCCGATACGCTGTCGCAGACGGAAAAAAAGTGGCTGTTCCCAAGTGCAGGAGTAATCACGGAATGGATTTTTATATCATAAACTCCCTTGACGACCTCGAAAAAAGTTCTTTCGGACTTCTCGAGCCAAAGACCGATATATGCATAAAAGCCGAAAATGATTGTAATGCTTTGTGCATAGTTCCGGCAGTTTGCTTTGACATGAAAGGCTACAGAATAGGCTATGGCGGAGGATACTATGACAGATTCCTTTCAGGATTTCAGGGAGATACTGTCGGTATCTGTTACAGTGAATGCCTGTGCAGAGAACTCCCCAGAGATATATATGATATGTCAGTCAGTATTCTCGTGACTGAAAATGCTTTTCACGATATTAAAAGGAGTGGTAAAATTTGAGCGATGAAATGGAAAAAAAGCGACAGCAGAAAGTTGCCAATTTTAAGATAAATTTTGATGAAAGTAAAGTTTTTGACCTGCCCGCAAATGAGGATATAACAAGTTCTTCACAAAGCTCGGAAAATGAGGGGGCTGTTTTCGGCGATAACTCCGGACTTGAAAACGTCACTGACATATCCAGCGGTGAAGAAAATCTGAAAGAATATCCGTCTGACAGGCGTTCCGTCAGAAAAAGACACCGCCTTGCCAATAAACGCAGACGGCAGAAAGCCAAATCCAATAAAATTGTTTTCCGTGTGGTATGGATTACTATGATAATACTTGTATCCATACTTTTCGGTGAATATCTTATGTTAGGTGTCAATGACCTGCTTGCAGTGGGACGTGAAGAAGAAAAAAGCGTTTCCATCACCATAGCCGAAAATGATGATATTGATAAAATAACCAATATGCTCTATGACAAGGGCATTATCAAAAATAAGCTGTTTTTCAAGCTTTATGCCATTGTCACCAAATCCACTTCAGGCTTCACAAGGGGTACTTTTGACGTGAACACCAATAAGGACTATCAGGCTCTTATCAACTATCTACAGTCAGATATGAACCGTACCGACATTGTAACCATACGTTTCACGGAAGGCATGAACGTGACGGAGTATGCCAAACTGCTCAAAGAAAACAATGTCTGCAATGAAAAGGATTTTCTTGATGCCTGCAAGTCCTCCATGTTTGACGAGGATTATGACTTTATCAAGAGTATTCCCAATACAAAAGACAGATATTATAAACTTGAAGGCTATCTGTTCCCGGATACCTATGACTTCTATGTAGGAGAGAATATAGACTCTGTTGTCAGAAAATTCCTCGCAAACTACAGAAGAAAAGTATATCAGACAAAAACCCGTGTCAAAGGCTTTGATAAAAAAGTCACTCTTGCAGAGCGTGCCGAAGGCATGGGAATGACAATGGAAGATATTCTCACACTTGCCTCTCTCATTCAGGCAGAAGCCGCTGATGAAAAAGATATGTATATGATTTCTTCCGTACTTCATAACCGTCTTTCAACCCTCAGCAACGGCGGTACAAACTGGTATGGTGAGAGCGGTCTGTCGAAGCTCCAGCTTGACTCCACGATTTTCTATCCATACGCTACTCAGGCTGACGTGCCCGTCAGCATAAGGGACTCCTATATCAGCCAATACAGCACATACGAGTATGAGGGACTTCCCGCAGGTCCTATCTGTAACCCCAGTCTTGCCGCAATAGAAGCCGCCTTATCTCCCAATGATACCAACTACTTCTACTTCTGCCACAAGGCTGCAACCGACACAGAAGACGCTGTTGCATACTATGCTGTCACCTACAGCGAGCATATCAATAACCAGTATGCCGCAGGACTCCTCTCTTAAATTGAAAATGGAAAGTGGAAAATGGAAAATTTTTAATTTTTAATTTTCAAGTAAAATATTATCTGCATTACTGTTTTTTTGACAGTAATGCAGTTATTTTTTATGATTGAAAAATTCTCTCTCCATTTCTTATTTGTCACTTGTAAAATATGAAAAATAAGTATATAATCTAATTGACAGTCAACAGTAAAGGAGTGAACACTGTATGGAAGAAATGATTGCCAAAATAGTTGAGATGGATAAAAAAGCCCGTGAAATGAATGAAAAGGCTCAGAAAACCAAGCTCAGTTATGAAAATGAGGTTCTGCTCACAAAGGAAAAAATTAAAACCGACTACCTCGAAAGAGCAAACAAACGTATTGCCATCAACCGGCAGACCGCACAGAAACGTGCAGATGAAAGGCTTGCCGGCATTACCGAAAAAAATCAGGCGATTATTCAAAAGCTTGAAAAATCCTATGCCGAAAACGGCGATAAATGGGTAAATGAGATAGTCGAAAGAGTCATAGGAAACGGGAATTGACAAACAGTATTTCATTCCTCATTTCTCATTCCTAATTCAAAAGGGGGTGATTTTGTGTCATCACAGTCAGCAAATGCCATTCTTGCCAAAGCAAGAGCCATGTATGGCAAATGCCTTAAAGAGTCAGACTATCAGGGACTTCTGAACTGTAAAAATGTTACGGAAATAGCCGTTTATCTCAAACAGCGTACTGCCTACTCCTCTGCCATAAGCACTCTGAATGAAAACGAAATACACCGTGGACAGCTTGAAACCAAGCTCCGTCAGGAATTGTATTTTGACCTTTTTGCACTGTCGAGGTATGCACATGAAGATACTCTGGCATTCTCTGATTTTGTCATATCCAAAATGGAAATAGAACAAATTATAAAATGCCTTATGCTCGTCAACATCGGCAAGGCTGAAGAATATGTCTATACAATGCCTCTTTCTCTCGACAGGTTTGCAGGCATCAGCCTTGAAGCCCTTGCCGGCGTACGCTCTTACAATGATATGCTCGATGCCCTCAGGGGTACTCCCTATTATTCCGTTCTTCTCCGGTTCCGCCCCAAAGACAATGAAAAAATCAATATCACTCATATAGAAATTGCTCTCGAAAACAAAAGCTATGAAAAGGCTATTGAAACCATTGGAAAGGGAAAGCATAAAAGCGATAAAAAGGAACTCCTTGATATATTTTCCTCTATGCTCGACATTGAAAATATGTCAAGAATTATCAGACTGAAAAAATACTACCATTTTTCTGCGGAAGAGATACTGCCCCTTCTCATACCATACGGCAGGCTTTCCAAAAAAATGCTTTCGGAACTCTGCAAAGCCGACAATGTGGATAAAATATTTGAGCTTCTCAAAAATACCTATATCGGCAGACTTATTGCAAAACTCCGCTATAACGAACAAAATCAAATGGCAGATGTTATGATATACAATTACTGCCATCACCATCTGAGGCTCTCGCCTAATCCCACTATCGTTATGATTTCCTATATCTATCTGCGTGAGATAGAACTCAAAAATATCGTCAATCTCATTGAGGCTGCACGATACGGTTTACCCGCTGACGAGAAGGCTAAACTTCTTATCAAATAAATTTTGCAAAAATTTTTAAAGGAGGTGATCTCGTGTCAGTGAAGCAGGTAAAAGCGATAAGCATTATAGGTCTTATGTCAGAGCTTAATAAAGCAGTCAAATTCTGCGGTGATTCACAGGTCTTTCACCCTGATGACGCTATGCTTTTCTACTCCGATACACAAAACTTTGTCCCCCTGCATAATAAAAATACCTATGCCGAATATATCCGTCAATTAGAGGATTCTGCCGAGCTTCTTGGATTCAAGCTTGAATACAAAAAGCCCAAAGACCTCAATGCAGGAGAAAGTGCGGTAATTAAATATGTCAGCTACTTCGTTTCAAAAACAAGCGGTCTTGCCAATAAAAAACTGCATTTACAGCAGGACATCGACCAGTGCAAAAGGGATATTGAAAAAGCAAGTCATTTTGTCGGAAGCAACATCAACTTTACAGAAGTGCTCCAGTGTGAGTTCATAACCCCCAATTTCGGCAGAATGCCTGTCGAGAGCTATGAAAAGCTTGCACAATATGCTGAAAATCCCTATGTGCTTTTCTTCCCGTACACGAGCGACAGTACACATTATTGGGGTGCATATTTCACTCCGCCCGAACAGAAAGAGGACGTTGACAGAATTTTCTCCTCGCTGTATTTTGAAAAATTCGATATTCCGAAATCAGCAGGCACTCCCGAACAATACAAGTCAACTCTTGAAAAAAAGCTTGATGAATATGAACACGAGCTTGAAGAAGTCCAGTATAAAATTGACGATTTCCTGGAGGACGAAAAAGAAAAATGCTGTGCCTATTACAGCAAGCTGGAAGAATTGGATTCCTACAATGAAATAAAACATTATGTCTATAAGTACAACAAGAATTTTATTTTAGTCGGCTGGATTCCTGCCGACAAAGAGGAATACTTCAAAAAACAGCTTGACGGCATTAAAAGCATTGAATACTCCATAACAGACGGTAAAGATGCCCTTAAACTCTCCCCGCCCGTTATCATGAAGAATCCGCCTTTTGTCAGACTCTATGAATTCTTCGTCAAAATGTACGGCTTGCCCAACTACAACGAAATCGACCCGACTTTATTCGTTGCCATAACTTATACCATTTTCTTCGGTATCATGTTCGGTGATGTCGGTCAGGGACTTACCCTCTCACTTATCGGATTTTTAATGTGGAAATTCAAGAAAATGGAAATCGGCAAAATCCTTGTCCCCTGCGGTATATCAGGCACCATATTCGGCTTTTTATACGGCTCCGTATTCGGATTTGAACACGCTCTTGACGGTATCCATTCCGCCCTCTTCGGCACAAAAGGCAAACTCTTTGAAGTGATGGAAGCAGACAGTATCAACCTGATTATCTACGGTTCTGTGGCAATAGGCTTTGTCACTATCGCCGTTTCCATGATAGTGAATATTTTCTCGTGCTTCAAGAGAAAGGACCTTGAAAATGCCCTGTTCGGTGCAAACGGCATTGCAGGATTTTTATTCTATGTTTCACTTCTGGTCGGTCTTGTACTGCAGATGTTCCTGGGAATAGAAGTCATGAACCCTGTTTATATCATTTGTTTAATTGTCCTGCCCCTTGCTGCGATATTCCTCAAAGAACCTCTCGGCACTCTCATAGAGAAAAAGAAGCATGATGAGCCTTTCAAATGGGGGGCATACTGTACACAGAGTTTCTTTGAAGTCTTTGAAATATGCCTGAGCTACGTCACCAATACCATGTCCTTTTTGCGTGTCGGTGCTTATATCCTCGTTCATGCAGGCATGATGCTCGTTGTATTCACTCTGGCAGAAATGGTAGGCGGTGCTGTCGGCTACATAAGCATTCTTATCATAGGCAACGGCATTGTCATGGCTCTTGAGGCACTCCTCGTTGCCATTCAGGTACTCCGTCTTGACTACTACGAGATTTTCAGCCGTTTCTACATCGGTGACGGCAGACTCTTCAAACCCATTACAGCCAAAAAAAGTGCAGAAAATTGAGAGTGAATTTTTTAAATGCGGAAACAGTTCCGCTCTGGAAAAATAATATTTTTGGAGGATTTTAATTATGTTGGAATATATCTTAATGGCAGTACCCGCAATATTTATTGCAGTGTCAATGGTCTATGCATATAAAACAGTCGCTGTCGGAAAAAGAACAAGAAAAAGTGCTGTTTTAAGTCAGGCAATCGCTTTCGGTTTGGTAAGTATCGCTTGTCTTGCCATTTCACTTGTTGCATTTGCCGCTGAATCGGAGTCAGCCGCTGCCGCTTCCTCTGGTGACATCAACATGGGCTTGTCAATGCTTGCGGCAGGTCTTGCAACAGGCATTTCAGGCATCGGCGGCGGTATTGCCGTAGGCGGTGCTGCTCCTGCTGCTATCGGTGCGACAAGTGAAGATCCGAAAGCTTTCGGTAAAGCTCTCATCTTCGTTGCACTCGGCGAGGGCGTTGCTCTCTACGGACTTCTTGTATCCATTCTCATTATCTCAAAATTCAACTGAGGTGTTGATTTATGAAATTCTACCTGATAAGCGACAATGTCGATACACTCATGGGAATGCACCTTGCAGGCATTGAGGGTGTAGTTGTGCATGAGGACAGCGAGGTCAGGGAAACTCTTCAAAAAGCGATGGATATGCCTGATGTAGCCGTCATTTTAATGACGGAAAGGCTTGTGCAGCTTTGTCCCGAGCTTGTCTATGACCTCAAACTCAATCGCCGTCAGCCTCTCATAGTCGAAATTCCCGACAGGCACGGCAGCGGTCGTGCCAAAGACTCTATCACACGCTATGTCCGTGAAGCTATAGGAGTAAAAATATAATTAGCAATGAGCAATGTGAAATGTGCAATGAATCGTTGTACATTGCGGATTGCCGATTGAAAAGGGGTGAAAAAATTTTATGCCCGATATAGTAAGCAAAACGGATAACTTTTTAAAGGCTATTGAAAAATATGCCGCTGAACAGAGAAGCAAAATTGAAAGCGAAGCGGAGGAGTTCAAAACCAAAGAACTCAATAAAGCAGAAGAAGACGGCTTGAAAGAAGCTTATGTGCTTTTACAGAAAAAAATGCTGTCTATCAATACAGGCATTGCAAGAGAACTTTCAAAGGCTGAAAATGCAAGCCGTAAAAGTACCTTCATCAAGCGTCAGGAAATTGAAAACAAAGTTTTTGGAAGTGCAAAAGAAAAATTGCTTGAATATGCAAAAACTGACAAATATATTGCCGGACTCCTTGACAGCGTAAAGGCAGTTTCAAAAAAACTTACTGCAGATGATGTCATTTTATACGTCTGTGAAAGGGACATCAAACTGAAAGATAAAATCATATCTGCTTTCGGAAGAAAATGTGATGTACAGGTATCCAATGAAATCCGGATAGGCGGAGTTACAGGAATAAGCCGTAAAGGCGGAATCCTTGCAGATGAAACTCTTGATACAAAACTTCAAAATCAAAAGGAATGGTTCTGCGAGAATTCAGGTCTGACCATTACGGCATGATGGAAAGAGAGGTGAATTTGGAAAGTGGAAGATGTAATTTATGGAATTAACGGTCCTGTCGTGACCGTTAAGAATACAAGAACTTTTTCTATGATGGAAATGGTTCATGTCGGTGAACAAAAATTGGTTGGTGAAGTTATCGGAATCAACGACAAAATGACAACCATACAGGTATATGAAGAAACAACAGGTCTGAAACCCGGCGATCCCGTCACGGGTACAGGGGCTCCTATGAACGTTCTTTTAGGTCCCGGTATCATTGACAACATATTTGACGGCATTGAAAGACCTTTGAAAGCTATCGAGGAATTGAGCGGCTCTTTTATTTCAAGAGGTGCGGCTGTTTCTTCCCTCGACCTCGAAAAAGAATGGAATGTGAAAATCAATGTAAAAGTCGGAGATGTGCTGGAAAGCGGTCAGATATATGCAACCTGTCCCGAAACGGCTATTATTGAACACAGATTTCTTGTTCCGCCTGCTGTAAGCGGTACTGTCACAAGCGTAAAGCCTGACGGAAAATATAAACTGCCCGATACTATCGTTACAATCAAAGACAGCAAGGGTATGGAACATGAACTGACGCTTTGTCAGAAGTGGCCCATCAGAAATGCAAGACCATGTAAAGAAAGACTGCCTGCAACGATACCGCTTATAACAGGTCAGCGTGTCATGGATACCATGTTCCCCATTGCAAAAGGCGGTACTGCGGCTATCCCCGGCGGATTCGGTACAGGCAAAACTATGAATCAACATCAGCTTGCAAAATGGTGTGACGCTGATATTATTGTCTATGTCGGCTGCGGTGAACGTGGAAACGAAATGAGCCAGGTTTTGAACGAGTTCTCCGAACTCATCGATCCGAAGTCAAACAGACCTATGACCGACAGAACGGTGCTTATTGCCAATACTTCCAATATGCCTGTTGCAGCCCGTGAAGCCTCTATTTATACAGGCTTGACGCTTGCGGAATATTATCGTGATATGGGCTATCACGTTGCCATCATGGCTGACTCTACTTCAAGATGGGCAGAGGCTCTGCGTGAAATTTCGGGACGATTGGAAGAAATGCCTGCCGAAGAAGGCTTCCCTGCCTACCTGCCGTCAAGACTTTCCGAGTTTTACGAGAGAGCAGGACGTGTTGAAACCCTCTGCGGAAGTGAAGGCTCCGTTACTATCATAGGTGCGGTATCTCCTCAGGGTTCAGACTTTTCCGAGCCTGTTACTCAGAATACAAAAAGATTTACAAGATGTTTCTGGGCACTGGATAAAGCCCTCGCCTATGCAAGACATTATCCCGCTATCAACTGGATGAACAGCTACAGCGAGTATTTTACAGACCTTGATGCATGGTACAGGGAAAATTTGGGTGACGACTTCATTAAATACAGAAATAAAATAACTTCACTTCTCCATGAAGAAAGCAATCTCATGGAAATTGTAAAACTCATCGGTGCAGACGTTCTGCCTGATGACCAGAAGCTTGTCATTGAAACAGCAAAAGCTATCCGTGTGGGATTTTTACAGCAGAATGCTTTTCATAAAGATGATACTTTCGTACCTCTTGAAAAGCAGAAATTGATGATGAAAGCAATTTTGCATTTATATGCAAAGGCTAAAAATATCATTGCGACTGCCATACCCATTTCAAGCATTATGCAGTTGGGCTTATTTGAAAGGCTTGCCAAAATGAAATACGACATTCCCAACGACAAACCCGAAATGTTTGAGCAGCTTATCTCCGATATAGACAGCTCTCTTGCAAAACTGACAGCCTGAAAGGAGAGTTGAATAAAATGATTATAGATTACGTTGGCGTAAAGGAGATAAACGGCTCTCTGATAGTGCTGGATAACGTGGAAAATGCCTCCTTTGAAGAAATGGTCGATATTCGCCTTGACAACGGACAGTACCGTCACGGCAGAATCGTTCAGATAGAGGGTAAAAGAATTGTCGTGCAGGTTTTCGAGGGTACGAAATCCATTTCCCTTGACAATACAAGAACCCGCCTGAAAGCAAAGCCAATGGAATTGGCACTCTCCCCCGAAATTATGGGGCGTGTATTCAGCGGTGCAGGCGTGCCAATAGACGGCTTAGGAGAGGTTTACCCCGTTAAAAAAGCCAATATCAACGGCACTCCCATGAATCCCGTTTCAAGAATCTATCCGAGAAACTACATCAATACAGGCATTTCTACCATAGACACCCTGATGACTTTGATAAGAGGTCAGAAACTGCCTATTTTTTCAGGCTCAGGCATGAAACACAATGAACTTGCCGTTCAGATAGTCCGTCAGGCGAAAATTTCCGATGATGAAGACAATAATTTCTGTGTTGTATTTGCGGCTATGGGCGTTAAAAATGACGTTGCCGACTACTTCAGAAGAAGTTTTGACCAAAGCGGCGTTTTATCAAGAGTTGTCATGTTCCTGAATCTTGCAAACGATCCTATTATAGAAAGAACCCTTACACCCAGATGTGCATTGACAGCGGCAGAGTATCTTGCATTTGAATGCAATATGCATGTTCTTGTCATCATGACCGACATGACATCTTATGCCGAGGCTTTGAGAGAATTTTCATCTTCAAAGGGTGAAATTCCCGGCAGAAAGGGTTTCCCCGGATATTTGTATTCCGACCTCGCTTCACTCTATGAACGTGCAGGAATGGTAAAGGGAAGTACAGGCTCTGTTACTCAGATTCCAATTCTCACCATGCCCAATGATGATATAACCCACCCCGTTCCCGACCTCACCGGATATATCACAGAGGGACAAATCGTTCTTGACAGAGCTTTGGAAGGTGCCGGATTTTATCCGCCTGTATCTGTACTGCCGTCACTTTCACGTCTGATGAAAGACGGTATCGGCGAAGGCTATACCCGTGCAGACCATCAGGCTCTTGCCAATCAGCTTTTTGCCTCTTATGCAAGAGTGCAGGACGCTCGTTCACTTGCCTCCGTTATCGGTGAAGAAGAACTTTCTCCCGTTGACAAAAAGTATATGCAGTTCGGCAAACTCTTTGAACAGCATTTTGTCAACCAAGGCTACACCGAAAACCGCACTGTTGAGCAAAGTCTTGATTTAGGCTGGAAACTGCTTTCCACCCTGCCGAGAACGGAGCTTGACCGTGTAGATGATACAGTGCTTGACAGATATTATATATCCGATCCCGACAGGCTGGATTTTGACAGCTTCGACAGTGACGAAAATAAAAATGATGAATAAGCAAAAAA
>DBXL01000112.1 GCA_002309275.1 Ruminococcaceae bacterium UBA1213
TTTTTAATCATCATAGTGTCCTCTAACAGCGGCTATCACTACGGTATCGTCCTCTATTTTATACACAATTCGGTTTGTTTCATCTATGCGTCTGCTCCAATAGCCTTTGCGATATTTTAGAAGTTCCGGCTTACCGATACCATCAAATGGACTTCGCATTATATCGTTTAAGATAGCGTTTATCCTTTTCAATGTCTTTTTGTCTTGTGTTTGCCAGTAGAGATAATCATTCCAAGCATCTTCGTCCCATTTTAATTTCATTCTTCGTCAACCTCAATCAGATTATGCTCTACAAGAGGTCTTGTTCCATCCTCAATGCCGTCAATAACCTTGTTCAGATAGTTTATATTGCTTTCNNATACGGTGTTCTCTGCCTATTTTCTTCAAGAAGACAGTAATTGCCGCTGACATAGTAAGTCCCATGTCGTTTAATGCCCTTTCTGCCCTTTGTTTTACATCTTTGTCAATGCGAAAACTAACCTGTGCCGTCTGTGACATATCACCAACTCCTTTCTAAATTCATTGTATAGCATTTGAATCAATTTGTCAAGTATCAAACAATTTCATTTGGTTTATATAATATCAAATTGAACGTATTAAAAAAAATATCAAAATCAAACAGTAATACGGACAAAATAGCTTATAAAGAAATATCGAATTAGACGGTTATTCATTTTATGATTTTGTTATAGTAAACGTCAATGAAAATTTTCTTTTGTCATTTTGAAATACTAAGCGACGAAGAATCTTTCCTAAAGATTCCTGACTTTGCTTGGAATGACATAGAGCAATTTATTTTGTTATTTACTATAACAGTCGGGTTATTAAGGTTTTTCGGTGCAGAATTCGACTTTTTTGCCTTCGAGTATCATATTTGTAGTTCTTACTGCACACATCTTACCGCACATGGAACAGGTATGTCTGTCGGCAGGCGGAGTGCTTTCAAAATATGCCCTTGCCTTTTCACCGTCAACGGCTATCTCAAACATCTTATCCCAGTCTACTTTATGCCTTGCCTCTGCCATTTCATTGTCCTTGTCCCTTGCATGAGCAACGCCTTTTGCTATATCTGCGGCATGGGCGGCTATCCTGCTTGCTATAATCCCCTCTTTTACATCGTTAATATCGGGTAATCTCAAATGTTCGGCAGGTGTGACATAACACAGGAAATCCGCTCCCGAGGCTGCCGCAATAGCTCCGCCGATTGCCGATGTAATATGGTCATATCCCGGAAATATATCCGTTACAAGAGGTCCAAGAACATAAAACGGTGCATTGTGGCATATACGCTTTTGCAATTTCATATTCGCCGCTATTTCATTCATTGCCATATGTCCCGGACCTTCCACCATTACCTGTACATTTCTTGCCCATGCTCTTTCCGTGAGAGCTCCGAGTTCAATCAATTCCGATATCTGTCCCGCATCTGTCGCATCATCTATACAGCCAGGTCTAAGTGCATCTCCAAGACTGATAGTTACATCAAATTCCTCAAGTATATCAAGCACCTTATCATAATATTCATAAAACGGATTTTCGTTGCCTGTCATCANNCATCCATGCAAAAAGAAGTGAGCCTCCACGGGAAACAATATTCATTTTTCTCTTGTCACGCATGAAAATCTCAACGGCTCTGCGGTTAATGCCTGCATGGATAGTCATAAAGTCAACGCCCTCCTCAGCGTGAGCACGGACTACTTTAAGAAAATCTTCTGCGGTAATTTCAAGCAAATCTTTTTCAAGATAGCCGATAGCATCATACATCGGCACTGTTCCTATCATAGCAGGGGATTTTTTGATAAGCTCCTGTCTGAAAGTGTTTGTTTTGCCGTAATTGCTCAAATCCATGATGGCTTCGGCACCGAATTTAAGAGCCATATCAACTTTCTGCATTTCAACGTCATAATTCTTGCAGTCGCCTGAAATGCCGAGATTAACATTTATTTTAGTTCTCAAGCCTGCTCCGATACCCTCTGCCGATATGGATGTGTGATTGATATTACACGGTATGCACACTTCTCCCTTTGCCACTGACTGCATGATTTCTTCGGGCGTTTTGTACTCCTTTTCCGCAACTGTTTTCATTTCGGGAGTGATGATTCCCTTTTTTGCGGCTTCCATCTGTGTTTTATAGTTTCTCATAAATAATTATCCTTTCGGTTATCAAAATTTTTTTATTCGGCAAATTGACTTTTAAGGTCAAAAGCGTGGTTCATAGGTCCTGAACCCTTTCCTAAGCCGAGCATTGCACCCAATGCACCTGATATATATTCCTTTGCTCTTTCAACGGATTTTTCAAGGGAATATCCCTTTGCAAGATTTGCAGCAATAGCTGAAGAAAGTGTACAGCCTGTGCCGTGTGTATTGGGATTGTCGATTCTTCTGCCCTTAAAATAAGTGATTTTTCCGTCTGAATACAGTATATCATCAGCATCATTGATACTGTGACCGCCCTTGACCAGAACGGCACATTCAAATTTTTCACCTATCGCAACAGCCGCTTTTTCCATATCGTCTTTATCGGCGATTTTCATACCTGAAAGCACTTCTGCTTCGGGGATATTCGGAGTAATTATATCGGCTATCGGGAGGAGTTTTTCCTTGAGAGTGTCTGTTGCACTGTCGCTGATGAACTTTGCACCGCTCGTGGCTACCATGACAGGGTCAACTACAACATTTTCTGCCTTGTAGAATTGCAGTCTTCGGGCTATTACTTCGATAAGTGCCGATGATGAAACCATGCCTATCTTGACTGCATCAGGGTAAATATCCTCGAATACCGCATTTATCTCCTTTTCGAGAAAATCGGCATCAGCTTCGAGGATTGCCGAAACTCCTGTAGTATTCTGAGCTGTGAGAGCCGTAACGGCACTCATGGCATATACACCGTTGAGAGTCATTGTTTTGATATCCGCTTGGATTCCGGCACCTCCGCAGGAGTCGCTTCCTGCGATTGATAATGCTGTTTTCATGTTGTGATTCTCCTTTGCATTATTTTTATAGAGCGTTGTGAAGTGGTGTCCCCGACTCAACGCTTGATTTTTTTTGTCATTCTGAGACACAAAGTGATGAAACATCTTTCTTTAAGATTCCTCGCTTCGCTCGGAATGACATAGAACAATTTATTTTGCTGTTTACTATATTGATAGTTTCAGCCTTTCACTTATTTCTTTGAGTTCGCTTGCGGATTTTTGGGGATCGGGGCTTTTCATTATCGCTGAAACCACGCATATTCCCGAAATGCCCGTATTTTCAAGTATATTGCAGTTGTCTTTGTTAAGACCGCCTATGGCATTTACAGGCACATTAACCGCACGGCATATATCTTTGAGAGTGTCGACAGACGTCAGAACTGTTTTGACCTTTGTAGTCGTGGGATATATCGCCCCTACTCCGAGATAATCCGCACCGTTTTTCACGGCTTCCAAAGCCTGTTCGACAGTCTTTGTCGTTGCACCGATTATCATGTTGTCACCGACAATTTTCCTTGCCGTATTCACGGGCATATCGCTCTGACCGAGATGAACGCCCTCCGCATTTATCGCCATGGCAACATAAATTCTGTCGTCAATTATCAAGGGAACACCGTATTTTGCGGAAATTTCATGCACCTTTTCCGCAAGGTGCATATATTCTCTTGTTGACTTGTTTTTTTCACGGAGCTGTATGATAGTTACACCCCCTGAAAGTGCCTGTTCCACTTTATACAGAAATACATTTTCTTCAAGTCCTGTACTGTCCGTGATAAAATAAAGAGTTGTATCAAATTTTTTCAACTGCACATTCCTCCGAGTTCATATATTTTTCAATATCGTCATTTTTCAAAAGAGAAAGTGAATTAAGAAGGGCAGTGTAAAAACTTCCCGTTCCCTCTGCATGAAAAGCAAGTTCTCCGCATATTCCCATTACAGTGCAGGCTGTAACAGATGCACAAAAGCCGTCTGCCACTGAAAGATATACTGCCGTCAAAGCTCCCTGCATACAGCCTGTGCCTGTTATTTCCGCAAGTCGTGGAGTGCCGTTGTGAATATATGCAACTCTTTTACCGTCTGTGACAATATCCGTTTTACCGCTTGCAAGGATAACTGTATTGTATTTTTGTGAAGCGGATACGGCTGAATCAAGTGTTTTCTGAAGGGTTGCGGAGCTGTGGGAATCCACTCCAGCACTTCTGTATGTTTCATCTGACAATGCACATATTTCCGAGTAATTCCCTTTTATGACATTTGGGATATATGAATCAAGCAGTTCGTGTATATAATTTCTTCTGAGCTGTGAGCATGATATTCCCACAATATCGAGCACTGACGGTATATGATATTTTTTTGCGGTATCGGAAGATATTTTTATGGACTCCATACGCACATCTGTTATATTTGCTATATTCAGCATAAGTGCAGATGCAGTTGCAGTTATTTCCGCCACCTCAAGAGGATGTTCAGCCATTATAGGTCTTGCCCCTGCCGAAAGCACCGCATTGGCACACTGATTTATTGATATGGGATTGGTAATGCAGTGTATCAGTGGATTTTTTGCATATACACTGCTTCTTATACCGTTGATTTCAACTGCATTCATTGAACATCAGCCTTTACATTTTTACTTTGGAGAATTTTAACTATGTAATATACCATACCTGCAAGAATGAAAGCCCCCATAGATGAAAAAGCAATGATTGTCCAGAGTGTAGAACCGATATTGAAAATGCTTGTCAGTATGCTTATCACAAGATAGGCAATGACACCAAAAGCACAAATAGACAAGGCATTTCCGAGTATTCCACTGTTATCGTCATAGGCTTTTGTGTTGAGCATATTCTGGAATTTTTTCAACAGACCTGCACTCGCCAATTTTTTGAGGAAAACGAATGCAATGCTTCCTCCGATGAGAGTTCCACATATGAATGACGGTACATAAAAGAGCCATGTAAGACCTGTTTTGCCCCATATGAACGTCATAACGGGATAAGATGCTATTGCACCTATTATTCCTGTGCCGATAATTTCGCCCAAAACGGCAAATATTATCTTGCCCTTTGAAAGCCTGTAAAAAACTCCCGACAAAAAAGCACCGAATACTGCTCCTGTCAGAGCAAGCGGAGGTATACCCATAACAGTCATGCGGATGATGCCTATTGCAGTTGCACAGGCAAGCGAATACCACGGACCTAAAAGCACCGAACAGGTTATGTTGATAAAATGAGCCATTGGACACATTCCCTCAAAGCGAAGTATAGGAGATATTACCACTCCCAGAGCTACCATAAATGCCATGACTGCCAGATTCAAAATATTGCTTTTGTGTTTCATAAAAAAATTCCTTCTTTTCGTTAATTTATACGGATATGAAAAAAATATCCGCACGGTCGGAAATCAATTTTTCCCTCTCACGCCGAAACACGGCTTCCCATCGCAAAAAAATCAACGAACACAAGGAGCTCCCCTTCTGTCCTGCAAGGATTTTTTCTCATACCTCCTTTAATTGCCTGAAAAAATGCATAAAATAAAGAGACACCCTAATACAGAATGTCCCTCAAAAATGCACTGTGTAACACTTCCTACGGCGGCATTATCCGCATCAGGTAAAAGGGTCGAAGTTCAAAAAACTTCCTCTCAGCCTGTCTACAAGCTCCCCTGTTTGTATGATTATTATGTTATGAAAAACATTCAAAATATAAAAATATATTCAAATTTTTATTAAAAAATGTTTTTCTTCGTTGTTCAATGCAGTTTAAGCTACATTTACTACAAATGGGTGTAACACGCACCCTCTATCCCATTTGATTGGGACTACTT
>DBXL01000093.1:0-758 GCA_002309275.1 Ruminococcaceae bacterium UBA1213
TTTGAAACAGTGAAAAGTCTGAAAAAAAGGCTGTCAAAGATGTACAGCAAGGTTGAAGTACATAATGTGCAGAGTATTGCATATTTCAAGTGCGTAAAGTGACGAATGACAATAACAGGATGGAGGGTTATTATGAAAACGGAACAGCAGTATAAAGATTTGACTGTCAAAGAGTTTACGAAAGCGGCACAGGTCTATGAAACAGACTATGCAGGCATTTATGAGATGTGCAGAGAGGATTATCCGTATATCGAGAAAGAACTTTTAAAGGAAGATTTTAAGGATTTGCTTGACTGCGGCTGCGGTACGGGGGCTGTGATTTCACTGCTTTATGAAAAAATGCCCGATAAAAATTATACGGGCATTGATATTACCTCAAAAATGATAGAAGTGGCAAAATCCAAAAATCTTGAAAAAGTTGATTGGATAGTCGGTGATTGCGAAAATCTGCCCTTTGTGAATAATTCTTTTGATGTCGTTATCTGTACGAACAGTTTTCACCATTATCCGAACCCGCAAAAATTTTTTGACAGTGTTTTCCGTGTGCTGAAATCGTGCGGACGGCTGATTTTGCAGGATTATACCGCACCGAAAGCAATATTATGGCTTATGAATCATACGGAAATGCCGCTTGCCAATCTTTTCGGTCACGGAGATGTGGCGGCATACTCGCTTGACGAGATACGGAAATTTTGCGGTAAATCGGGACTTCAAATTGAACTGCTCGAACAAGCCAAAAAATTTCGGCTTCATTTAGT
>DBXL01000093.1:768-1792 GCA_002309275.1 Ruminococcaceae bacterium UBA1213
TTGATTTTGAAAGGAGATTATTATGGGACTTTTTAGAAATTACATTAATCAGACGAGAAAACCGGAGGGAGTTTTGGGAAAGGCTATGCTGAACGGCATGAACAGCGGTCATGCAAAAATGGCTGACTGGGGAATGTCATATTTAAATATATCATTTCCCGAAAAGATAGCGGACATTGGCTGTGGCGGAGGAAGAAATGCAGCAGAACTGATGAAAAAATATCCGTCTGCCAAAATGACGGCTTTGGATCATTCTCCTTTATCTGTGCAGAAAACGGCTGAATACAACAAGTCTGAAATCGAAAAAGGCAGATGTAAGGCTGTACAGGGAGATGTATCTGCACTTGATTTGGAGAAAAATGCGTATGATCTGGCGACGGCGTTTGAAACGGTTTATTTTTGGAAAGGCTTAGAAAAATGTTTCGGACAGGTTTATCAGGTTCTGAAAAAAGACGGTGTATTTATGATAGTAAATGAATCGGACGGGACGGACAAAACAAGTCTGCAATTTGAAAAAATGATTGACGGCATGAAATGTCATACGGTTGAAAAAATCACTTCTGCACTGAAAACGGCAGGTTTCCGTGAAATACAGTCTTTTCACCATGAAACGAAATCATGGATAACGGTTATCGCTAAAAAATAATGGAGGAAAAAGATGAAAGCGGATTATAAAAATTGGATGCCGAAAGGTATGGTTATAGGATTTTTTGGCGGTGCGACCGGCTGTCTTGTACTTTCAGCCATATTCGGACTTGCACTTCCGGACGGTTTGCTTAAAACGATTTTGCTTGTTGTATTCATTTTGGGGACGGTTGTTTTAACGGGCATTGCAGTATGGATGTATATGCTTTACAGGGCATTTTCTTATAACGGGAAAAGGCAGATGGCAAGACAAATTATTGAGGGAACGGCTGAATATATCACTCTAAAAAAAGGTGAAAAAGCCCTTGATATAGGCTGTGGGAGCGGGGCATTGACTATCGCTTGTGCAAAGAGAAATCCCTCTGCAAAAATAATCGGT
>DBXL01000093.1:1910-3187 GCA_002309275.1 Ruminococcaceae bacterium UBA1213
ATGAAAGCTTTGACGCTGTTATGAGCAACTATGTTTATCACAATATTCCGAGCAGGGACAGACAGGAAATTCTGTTTGAAACATTGAGAGTTCTCAAAAAAGGCGGCACTTTTGCGATACACGATATTATGTCGAAACAAAAGTACGGTGATATGCAGGCGTTTGTTAAAAAGCTGAAAGACATGGGATATGAAAGAGTTGAGCTTATTGATACGACTGACGGCAAATTTATGACACGAAATGAAGCAAAATGGCTTGCTTTGTCAGGTTCGGCACTGCTTGTCGGAAGAAAGTAAAGGAGAAACTTTTATGAATATGTTGTTTTCAGTATTGGGATTGACAGGCGGTTTGTTATGCTGTGTCGGAGATATTCTTTTTGACTATAAAGGTGCAGGGAACAAAAAACTTGGCACATCAAAGAATATTGACAGTAACTGGATGAAAATGTCGGAGTGGCGTTTCGGGGCATCTATACTCTGTGCAATGTTCGGAGTGATCGGTGTGGGACTTGGATTTTATTCGCTTTTCAATCAGATGAAAAATGAACATTATGCACTTGCATTTGTAATGATGATATGTGCATATATCGGAACGATAGGCGGTTTTTTTGTACATTCTATGGTCTGCATACAGGCGGTCATATATAAAAGAATCATGTCAAAAGGCGAAAATTTTGAAATAGCCGACCATGCACTTGAAGGACTTTATAAAGCCGTCAAAATACCGTTTGTATTTTTGTATATTATTTTGATGACTGCCGATATATGCGTTGCAATAGCTGTTTTGGTGGGTGCATTGGCTGTTCCGAAATGGATGGCACTGCTTAATTCGATTATATTTTTGATAATCGGAATGGTTATGCGAAAAATCAATCCCGTAAAATTTCAGGATTTGCCGGGAATTATCATGCCGAGTTTAGGTCTTGCAATGGTTGGAGTGATAGGAATAGCTGCGTTAGTTTGAAATGAGGAAAGAAAATGACACATTTTAATGACATGGGTATTGATGGAAAAACAGATTGGAAAAGAATAAAAAAACTGCTTTTGATAGGTCTGTTTGCAGGTTTTGTCGTTCTTTTGGGAGATATGTTTCTCGGCTGGGGAACGGCAGTTTCGGGAACAACAGGACTTGAAGCGAATTATTCAAAATATATCGGTGTTTCGGACATAAGGATATTTTTGTCGGCACTGCTTGGGACAATAGGAATACCGCTTGAATGTATGAGTTGGTTTGGCATTTATCGGCTGATGGCAGAACGCTCTCCCCGTCATGCCCAT